>NZ_JBHYUU010000017.1:0-10067 GCF_042749955.1 Kitasatospora sp. NPDC059462
GGCTCCCAGTAGACGACTGGGTTGATAGGCCGGATATGGAAGCCCTGTGAGGGGTGGAGTTGACCGGTACTAATAGGCCGAGGGCTTGTCCTCAGTTGCTCGCGTCCACTGTGTTGTTCTGAAACAACGACCCCCGCCTGAAAATGGTGGGCGGTTGATAGTTTCATAGTGTTTCGGTGGTCATAGCGTGAGGGAAACGCCCGGTTACATTCCGAACCCGGAAGCTAAGCCTCACAGCGCCGATGGTACTGCAGGGGGGACCCTGTGGGAGAGTAGGACGCCGCCGAACAATCATTCCAAAAAGACCCCCTCCGGTTCAGGAGGGGGTCTTTTTGCGTTAACGTCTCCCCACCACGTCGGAGCTTGGTGGAGAGGCGCGAACCGTTGCAGAACCTGACCCTGACCTGGCAGTCCGCAGGGGGCGCCGCGGTGGCTCTCTACGGTGGCTCCTACGCGGCCGCCCGGGTGCGGAGGGCGGGTCTCGCGGCGGTCCTCCGGGAGGCCGGCACCCTGCTCGCGCTGTTCGCGCTGTGGCAGCTGGTCGGCCGCCTCTCGCTGATGAGCACCGAACATGCGCTGGACCGGGCGCGCTGGATCCACCGGACGGAGCTGGCCTTCGGGCTGCCCGACGAGGCGTCCTGGCAGGCCGCGGTGACGCCGTACCCGGCGCTGGTGAAGCTGGCGAACTACTACTACGCGTCGATGCACTTCACGGTGATGATCGCGGTGCTGCTCTGGGTCTTCCTGAGACACCGCGAACGGTACGCATGGGTGCGGACGACGGTGGTCATCACGACGGCGGTCTGCCTGGCCGTGCAGTTCCTCCCGGTGGCGCCGCCCCGGATGCTGCCGGAGAACGGGTTCGTCGACGTCGCGGCGGAGTACGGGCAGTCGGTGTACGGCAACGCGGTCGGAGGGGTGGTGAAGGCCGCGCAGCTGTCGGCGATGCCGTCGGTGCACGTGGCGTGGTGCGTGCTGGTGGCGGTCGCGGTCGTGCGGGTGTCCAGGAGTCCGCTGCGCTGGCTGATCGTGCTGCACCCGGTGCTGACGATCACGGTCGTGGTGGTGACGGCCAACCACTTCTGGGCGGACGGTCTGGTCGCGGTGGCGATCCTGCTGCTGGCCTACGCGGCGCAGCGCGGCGCGGCCCGGTGGCGGGCCCGCCGTGCGGGGGAGGTCCGGCCGGCGCCGGAGCGGGAGGATCTCGCCGTCCGCGGCTGACGGCGGTGCGGGGGGTGCGGCACGGCAGGACGGCGGGCCGGGCCCCGTGGGGGGAGGGTCCGGCCCGCCGGTTCACCCGCCGTTACTTGACCGGCAGGACCTCGCGGCCCCACGCGCTGTTGGTCAGCGCGGAGGTGGCCCAGTACCAGGCCGCCAGGCCGGAGGCGGCGGCGATCCAGCCGGCCGTCTTGGCGAGGCCGGCGGTGGTGCTGAAGGTGGCGATCGCGGAGAGCACCAGGGAGAGCGTCAGCAGGCCGTAGACGGCGCGGCTGAACAGGCCCGCGTTCCAGCTGGCCGCGGTCAGGGTGAGGGCGAGCAGGGCCCACAGGAGCAGGAACAGGCCGGCTGCGTTCTTGCCGGCCCCGGAGGCGGTGGACCAGGTGGCCCAGAAGGCGCCGAGGCTGGTGAAGGCGGTGCCGGTGAAGCCCTCGCCGCCGCGGAACTGCCAGAGGCCCGCGATGAACAGGGTGAGGCCGCCGAGGATGTGCGCGAGGTGGGCCGAGTTCCCGGCGGCGGTGCCGCTGAGGATGCCGGTGGAGAGCAGCCCGTAGGCGAGCAGGGTCAGGCCGAGCGCGAGGTAACCGAGGTTACCCGCGTCGGCGCCGGTCGAGCGGGCGTTCAGTGCCCCGGTAGCTTCGTTGCTCACCGGAGGCTCCTTTCACTCATGGGCGCGCGCAGGGCGCAGTGAACGCGGGTGAGTGTCGATGAGGTGAAGGCGCGTGACCGCTCCGGGCGCGCACGGCTGGAGCGTGCGACGGCTGCGGTCCGAGTGCTGGGCCAGCGGGAGAGCCGCTGGTCACGTCCCCTCCGGGGGATTCCCCGGTGAGATCGGTCTACCCAGGGTGAACGGGCTTGTACCCTTGTGAATCGCACATTTTGTGACGCTGTCAGGCACGGTTCGGTCACGCTCCGACAGCCGGTGCGACAGGAGTCGCCCCGGTGCGGTCAGGCGCTCCGCTGGGTCGGCACCCGCAGGGTGAGGATCGCCATGTCGTCGGAGGGCGGCTCCGGGGCGAAGCGCTCGACCGCGCGCTGGACGCGCAGCGCGACCGCCCCGGCGGTGAGGCCGGTGCAGCCGGTGAGCACCTCGGCGAGGCCGTCGTCGCCCAGCATCCGCCGGCCCTCGCGGCGTTCGGTGACGCCGTCGGTGACGCAGAGCAGGACCTCGCCGGGGTTGAGCACCAGCCGCTCGGCGGTGAGGTCGAGGTCGTCCATGACGCCGAGCAGCGGCTGCGGGGTGGCGGCCCGGTCGACCCGGCCGTCGGTGCGCAGGCGCAGCGGCAGCGGGTGGCCGGCGCAGACCAGCGAGAGTTCGGTGCTGCCGTCCGGACGGGGTGTCAGTTCGCCGTACAGCAGCGTGAGGAAGCGGCTGCGGGCGCCCTCGTCCAGGATGGCGGCGTTGAGCCGGCTGAGCACCTGCGGGGCGTCCAGGCCCTCGCGGGCGAGCAGCCGCAGCGAGTGCCGGGCGAGGCCGGTGACCGAGGCGGCCTCCGGGCCGGTGCCGCAGACGTCGCCGATCGCGAAGCCGTAGGTGCCCTCGCGGATCGGGAAGAGGTCGTAGAAGTCGCCGCCGACCTCGTTGCCCTCGCCGGCGGCCTGGTAGTAGACGTCCACCTCGACGCCCGGGATGTCGGGCAGCTCCGGGGGCAGCAGGCTGCGTTGCAGGGCCTGGCTGGTGGCGGTGCGCTCGGAGTAGAGGCGCGAGTTGTCGAGGGCGAGCGCGGCCCGGCGCGAGAGGTCCTCGGCGAGTTCCAGGACCTCCTGGCGGAACCGCACGCCGGCCGAGGTGCCGAGGGCGAGCAGGCCGATCACCCGGTTGCGGGCGGTCAGCGGCAGGACGACGGTCTCGCCGAGCAGGCCGGTGAGGCCGGGTTCGTGGGCGAAGCCGCTGACAGCGGCGGTCTCGGCGGGGGCGCTCCAGAAGCGGGTGCCGTGGGTCGGGCCGGCCTCCGGGGCGGGTGTCTTGTCGAGCAGGGCGCGCAGCGGGTCGATGCGGTCCTCGTCCTCGTGCAGGACGAAGGCGAGCGAGGCGGCGGCGCCGTGGTCGCCGTTGGTGTAGACGGCGCACCAGGAGGCGAGGGTGGGGACGGCCATCTGCGCCATCAGGGCGAGCGTCTGCTCGTGTTCGAGGGTGCCGGCGAGCAGGTCGGAGGCCTCGACGAGGAAGGAGAGCGAGCCGCGGCGCAGCCGTTCGAGTTCGGCGAGCCGGGTGGACTCGACGGCCAGGGCGAGCCGGTCGGCGGCGAACTGGAGGCGCAGCGCGTCCTCGTTGTCGTAGCGGCCGGGGGTGCCGGTGGCGATGCCGAGCGAGCCGATCAGCCGGCCCTCGACCTTGAGCGGGACGGTGAGCAGGGAGCGCAGCCCGCTGTCGTCGAGGACGGGCAGCCCGGTCGGCCGGGCGGCGAGGTCCTCGTGGACGGAGGGGAGGCGGGGCGAGTCGTAGCGGTTGCCGGTGTCGACCGGGAAGCGGCTGTGCGGGCGCGGCGCGGCGGGCAGCCCGGCGCTGGCGCGCAGCTCGAACTCGGCCTCGTCGTCGGTGGTGAGCAGCAGGTAGGCGGCGTCGGCGTCGAGCAGGTCGCGGGCGCGTTCGACGGTGTGCTGGAGCAGGGTGTCGAGGTCCTCGCCGGTGCCGAGGCCGGCCAGCAGGTCGAGCCGGGTGGCGGGTTCGCCGCGGTCGCCGGGCAGGGCGCGGGCGGGGGAGCGCAGGACGGCGCGGTCGTCGTCGAGGACGAGCAGGCACAGGGTGCTCGGGGTGCCGTCGGTGTCGCGCAGACGGACCTGGACGCCGTAGACGTCCAGGGCGGTGCCGTCGGCGCGGCGCAGTGCGTAGCCGCCCTCCCAGCGGGCGAGCCGCAGGACGGCGGCGAGGCCGAGGCCGCCGTCGGCGTCCTGCGGCCAGACGGCGAGGTCGGCCCAGGGGCGGCCGAGCACGGTGTCGGCGGGGTGCTGGAAGAGCGCCTCGGCGTCGGGGTTCCAGGCGAGCACCCGGCCGTCGTCGTCGAGCTGGACGACGGCGACGCGGACCGGGCCGTGGCTGTGGGGCAGTTCGCCGCCGGGGGCGGCGGGCAGCGCGTAGCGGGTGCCGGCGGTGTGCGCGGGCAGGGCGAGCCGGAACCAGACGGTCTTGCGGCCGGAGCCGTACTCGACGCCCCAGCGTTCGGCGAGCGCGGCGCACATCAGCAGGCCGCGGCCGCCCTCGCCGTCGGCGTCGGCGTAGTGGTCGGACGCGGTGGCGGGGACGTCCGGGAAGCTGGGCAGACCGCGTTCGGGGTGGTGGTCGGTCACCTCGATCCGGACCGTGCCGTCCTCGCGCAGGCAGCAGACCTCGGCGGCGGTGCCGGCGTGCACGACCGCGTTGGTGACGAGCTCGCTGACCAGGACCACGGCGTCGTCGACGACCTCGGGCAGGCCCCAGCCCAGCAGCGCGTCCCGGACGAAGGAACGGGCGGCCCCGGCCGACCGGCCCACGGGTTCGAAGGTGGCGGCTGCGCGCGCGGTGACCACGTTGCCACGTCTCCTCTGCTCTGGCCCTGGCTGTCCGGGGTGCGGCGCCGAATCCCGGTGTGCGCCGGCGGTGTGGGCGGCGCCGCCGGGCGGTTGTGGCCCGGTGCAGCGCTCCACCCTACTTTCCGCTTGGTTCCCCGTGGGGGCGGGGAGTCGAAACAGGCACCGGAGGGTGATTCTGCCCACCCGTTTCGCACCGGGCGGCACCAACCGAGTGCAACCGCGCTTGTACCGGGCGCGAGTGCTGCCAGACTGGGGGGTCCGCGATGTCCGGTCCGAGCAGTACCGTCGTCGCGGGTCCCGGCCGGCCCGACCGGCCGCCGGGACGGTAGCGCCGGGACGGTGCTGCGCGGCGGGCCCGGCGGGGCGCGCGGTGCGGGCGCCGGACAGTTCACGATCTGGGAGGGGCCCGTTGAGTTCGGCCACCAAGGACGCAACCGGTACGACGCCGCCCGCTCAGCGTGGCGGGCGCCCCGGGGCCGCGCCGCGGAGCGCGGCCGGCCGGCGTGTCAACCACAACCGCGGCGCCGAGCCGGCCGAGCTGCGCAAGCTGCTCGCCGCGCTGACGGCGATGCGGGACGGAAACTTCCGGCGCCGGCTGACGGTGCCCGGGGACGGTCCGCTGGCGGAGATCGCCGCGGTGTTCAACGAGGTCGCGGAGCGCAACCAGCACCTCACGGGTGAGCTGGCCCGGGTGCGGCGGGCGGTGGGCCGCGAGGGCCGGCTGAACGAGCGGCTGGAGACCGGCGCCGGCGAGGGCGCCTGGATGGCGGCCGTCGACAACTGCAACGCGCTGATCGACGACCTGGCGCGGCCGATGTCCGAGGTGGGCCGGGTGCTGACCTCGATCGCCGAGGGCGACCTGGACCAGAAGATGGAGCTGCGCTCGCTGCACAGCAACGGGGTGAGCCACCCGCTGCGCGGCGAGTACCTGAAGATCGGCCGGACCGTCAACGGGCTGGTGGACCAGCTGTCGGAGTTCACCGACGAGGTGACCCGGGTGGCCCGTGAGGTCGGCACCGAGGGCAAGCTGGGCGGCCAGGCGAAGGTCCGCAGCGTCTCCGGCAGCTGGAAGGACCTCGCGGACTCGGTCAACACCATGGCCGGCCGGCTGACCGCCCAGGTGCGCAACATCGCGCAGGTGACCACCGCGGTGGCCAAGGGCGACCTGTCGCGCAAAGTGACGGTCGAGGTGGCCGGCGAGATGCTGGAGCTGAAGAACACCGTCAACACGATGGTGGACCAGCTGAACGGTTTCGCGGCGCAGGTGACCCGGGTGGCCCGGGACGTGGGCACCGAGGGCCGGCTGGGCGGTCAGGCCCAGGTGCCGGGCGTCGCCGGGGTGTGGCGCGACCTCACCGATTCGGTGAACTTCATGGCGGACAACCTGACGGGTCAGGTCCGCAGCATCGCGCAGGTGACCACGGCGGTGGCGCGCGGCGACCTCTCGCAGAAGATCGAGGTGGACGCGCGCGGGGAGATCCTGGAGCTGAAGAACACCATCAACACGATGGTCGACCAGCTCTCGGGCTTCGCCGAACAGGTGACCCGGGTGGCCCGCCAGGTGGGCACCGAGGGCCGGCTCGGCGGCCAGGCGCAGGTGCCCTGGGCGGCCGGCGTCTGGCGGGACCTCACCGACAACGTCAACTTCATGGCGAACAACCTCACCGACCAGGTGCGCAACATCGCCCAGGTGACCACCGCCGTCGCCCGGGGCGACCTCTCGCAGAAGATCCAGGTGGACGCCCGCGGGGAGATCCTGGAGCTGAAGAACACCATCAACACGATGGTCGACCAGCTGGGCGCCTTCGCGGACGAGGTGACCCGGGTGGCCCGGGACGTCGGCACCGAGGGCATCCTCGGCGGCCAGGCGAGCGTGCCGGGGGTGTCCGGCACCTGGAAGGACCTCACCAACAGCGTCAACCTGATGGCCAACAACCTGACCAGCCAGGTCCGCAACATCGCCGAGGTGACCACGGCGGTGGCCCGCGGTGACGTCTCGAAGAAGATCACCGTCGACGCCCGGGGCGAGATCCTCGAACTGGTCACCACCGTGAACACCATGGTGGACCAGCTGTCGGCGTTCGCCGACGAGGTCACCCGGGTCGCCCGCGAGGTGGGCACCGAGGGGAACCTCGGCGGCCAGGCCCGGGTGCGCGGGGTGTCGGGCATCTGGAAGGACCTGACCGACAACGTCAACTTCATGGCGTCCAACCTGACCAGTCAGGTGCGGAACATCGCCGAGGTGGCGGCCGCGGTGGCCTCCGGGGACCTCTCCAAGAAGATCAGCATCGAGGCGCAGGGCGAGGTCGCCGGCCTGGCCGGGACGCTCAACACCATGGTCGACCAGCTGTCGGCCTTCGCGGTGGAGGTCACCAGGGTGGCCCGCGAGGTGGGCACCGACGGGACCCTGGGCGGCCAGGCGAGCGTGCCGGGCGTGGCCGGGATCTGGAAGGACCTGACCGACAACGTCAACCTGATGGCCAACAACCTCACCGGTCAGGTGCGGAACATCGCGCTGGTGATCACGGCGGTGGCCCGCGGCGACCTGTCGCAGAAGATCAGCATCGAGGCGCAGGGCGAGGTCGCCGGCCTGGCCGGGACGCTCAACACCATGGTCGACCAGCTGTCGGCGTTCGCCGACGAGGTCACCCGGGTCGCCCGCGAGGTGGGCACCGACGGCCGCCTGGGCGGCCAGGCGCGGGTGCCGGGCGTGGACGGCACCTGGCAGGACCTCACCGAGTCCGTCAACGAGCTGGCCAACAACCTCACCCGGCAGGTGCGCGCGATCGCGCAGGTCGCCACCGCCGTGACCAGGGGCGACCTGTCGCTGCGGATCGACGTGGACGCCGCCGGCGAGCTCGACGAGCTCAAGGACAACATCAACCAGATGATCGCCAACCTGCGCGAGACCACCCGCACCAACCAGGAGCAGGACTGGCTGAAGACCAACCTGGCCCGGATCTCCGGCCTGCTGCAGGGGCGGCGCGACCTGGAGGCGGTGGCCTCGCTGATCATGACCGAGCTCACCCCGGTGGTCTCGGCGCAGCACGGCGCGTTCTTCCTCGCCCAGCCGGCCGGCCGCACCGCCGAGCTGATCACCGAGGACGACGACGAGAACGACACCGTGCTGCGGCTGATCGGCAGCTACGGCTACCAGCGGCGGGCGATGCCGACCACCTTCCGGCCCGGCGAGTCGCTGATCGGCCAGGCGGCGGTGGAGAAGCGGGCGATCATCCTCAAGGAGGCGCCGCCCGGGTACCTGAAGATCGCCTCCGGCCTGGGCGAGGCCTCCCCGGCCCACATCGTGGTGCTGCCGGTGCTGTTCGAGGGCCGGCTGCTGGGCGTGATCGAGCTGGCCACCTTCAGCTCCTTCACCACCGTCGCGCTGGACTTCCTCAACCAGATCGCCGACCTCATCGGCGTCACCGTCAACACCATCAGCGTCAACACCAAGACCGAGGGCCTGCTGCTGGAGTCCCAGCGGCTGACCGCCGAACTCTCGATGCGGTCGGCCGAATTGGAGGCGCGCCAGGAGGAGCTGGAGCGCACCAACGAGGAGTTGCAGGAGAAGGCCGAGCAACTCGCCCAGCAGAACCGGGACATCGAGATCAAGAACAGCGAGATCGAGGAGGCCCGGCAGGTCCTGGAGGAGCGCGCCGAGCAGCTCGCGCTGGCCTCCCGGTACAAGAGCGAGTTCCTGGCCAACATGTCGCACGAGCTGCGCACCCCGCTCAACTCGCTGCTGATCCTGGCCAAGCTGCTGTCCGACAACAACGAGGGCAACCTCTCGCCCAAGCAGGTCGAGTTCGCCGACACCATCCACGGCGCCGGTTCCGACCTGCTCCAGCTGATCAACGACATCCTCGACCTGTCCAAGGTCGAGGCGGGCAAGATGGACGTCCGGCCGGCCCGGATCGCCCTGGTCCAGCTGGTCGACTACGTCGAGGCGACCTTCCAGCCGGTCGCGCTGGACAAGAACCTGGAGTTCGGGGTGCGGGTCTCGCCGGCCCTGCCGGTCACCCTGCACACCGACGAGCAGCGGCTCCAGCAGGTGCTGCGCAACCTCATCTCCAACGCGGTGAAGTTCACCGACACCGGCGCCGTCGACTTCTCGATCGCCCCGGCCGGCCGGGGCACGCCGCAGCACGTGCGCGAGCAGCTGCTGGAGGCGGGCGCGATCAAGGGCCCGGACGACCCGCTGATCGCCTTCACGGTCTCCGACACCGGCATCGGGATCCCCGGCAACAAGCTGCGGGAGATCTTCGAGCCGTTCCGGCAGGCCGACGGCACCACCAGCCGCAAGTACGGCGGCACCGGCCTCGGGCTGTCGATCAGCCGGGAGATCGCCCGGCTGCTCGGCGGCGAGATCCACGCCGAGAGCGAGCTGGGCAGGGGCTCGACCTTCACCCTGTATCTGCCGCTGCGCACCGAGGCGCCGGACGCCTCCGGGCAGCCCGGGGCGAACGCGGGCGCGCTGCGCGCCTCGGTCGGGGTGACCCCGGTCGGGACGCCGGTGCCGGTGGGCGAGAGCCCGGCCGACCACTGGGCCCAGGAGGTGCGCGAGCTGGTGGAGGTGCGCCGCCGGGGCGCCGTCGAGCGCCGCCGCCAGGAGGACGCGGACGCGGCGCGTCCGGACACCCGCCCGGCGGGCGGCCGCGGTGCCGCGGGCGGGCCCGCCGAGGGGCGCGGGAGCGCGGGACGGACGGCGGAGGGGCGGACGCCCGAAGCGGCCCCGGCCCGCCCGTCCGGCCGCACGGACACCCGCTTCGACGGCGAGCAGGTGCTGATCGTCGACGACGACGTCCGCAACGTGTTCGCCCTCACCAGCGTGCTGGAGCAGCACGGCCTGACCGTGCTGTACGCCGAGAACGGCCGCGAGGGCATCGAGATGCTGGAGCAGCACGAGAACGTCGCGCTGGTCCTGATGGACATCATGATGCCGGAGATGGACGGCTACGCGACCACCGAGGCGATCCGCCGGATGCCCCAGTTCGCCGGGCTGCCGATCATCGCGCTGACCGCGAAGGCGATGAAGGGCGACAAGGAGAAGTCCCTGGCGGCCGGGGCCACCGACCACATCACCAAGCCGGTGGAGACCGACCACCTGCTGTCGGTGATGCACGAACGGCTCACCCCCCGGAAGCCCTGAGGGCCCCCGGGCCGTGCCCATCGGTCCCCGGACCCGCCCGAGTTGGAACCGATCGGATGACGGGGGCGTGGATACCCGGGTTAGCGGCGGGGTTGAAGCCCGGGGGGGGGGGGGGGGGGGGGGGGGGGGGGGCCGGGACCCCGGTGGGGGACCGCTCGGTTGGGAAAAGTGCCCAGTGGGGAGAAGCCGG
>NZ_JBHYUU010000017.1:10077-77358 GCF_042749955.1 Kitasatospora sp. NPDC059462
TGCTCCCCCCCCCAGTCCATTTTTTTGCCTGTCCTGTGCTGGGTGTCTGCTTGCCGCCCCTCCCTCCCGCCCCCCCACGCCGGTGGGGCGGGCGGTTTGCTGGCGGGGAGGGCCGGGAACCCGGTAGGGTCACCGATCGTTGCGAACAGTGACCGAGTGGCGACTCGCTGGTGAGCGTACGCCGGTGCACTGACTGCGCGCCGCTCCGGATCCGGACGCGACGGAGCGATGTGCCGGGCGAGGGGGTGCGGCTAGCATGACCGGGGTAGTGGTGGGCAGTACGCGGGTGCCTTCCCCAGGTAGGCAGGCGACAGGAGGGCGCGTCGTGATGCAGAAGGCGAAGATCCTCCTGGTCGACGACCGGCCGGAGAACCTGCTGGCGCTGGAGGCGATCCTCTCGGCGCTGGACCAGACCCTGGTCCGGGCGGCGTCCGGCGAGGAGGCGCTCAAGGCGCTGCTCACCGACGACTTCGCGGTGATCCTGCTGGACGTCCAGATGCCCGGGATGGACGGCTTCGAGACCGCCGCCCACATCAAGCGCCGCGAGCGCACCCGGGACATCCCGATCATCTTCCTGACCGCGATCAACCACGGTCCGCACCACACTTTCCGCGGCTACGCGGCCGGCGCGGTGGACTACATCTCCAAGCCGTTCGACCCCTGGGTGCTGCGCGCCAAGGTCTCCGTCTTCGTCGACCTCTACATGAAGAACTGCCAGCTGAAGGAGCAGGCCGCGCTGCTGCGGCTGCAACTGGAGGCGAGCGGCAACGAGCCGGCCATCGGCGGCGCGCTGCTCGGCGAGCTGTCGGCCCGGCTGGCGGCGGTCGAGGAGCAGGCCGAGTCGCTGACCAAGCAGCTGGACGGCACCGAGGACGGCGGTGCGGCGGCCACCGCGGCGCACCTGGAGCGCAAGCTGGCCGGTCTGCGGCGCGCGCTGGACGCGCTGCGCCCCGGCACGGACTGAGCGCGGTCCCGGTTCGCCCGTCCGGGTGAACCCGGACGGGGTGACGGTGTGTCGGCGACACGTTCCGGACCCCGGTCGCACGACGTGGGCACAGCTCGTGCGCCCCGGTAGGCTGCTGACCCATGGCCACACGTACGCCCGGAAGCGCGGCACGCAATTCGAGTCCGGGACCGTCCAAGAAGGCCGCGGCGAAGGCTCCGGCCAAGCCGCCCGCCAAGAAGGCGGCCGCGAAGAAGGCCGCCCCGGCGAAGAAGACCGCGGCCAGGAAGGCCGCCGCACCGCCCCCCGCCCCCCGGCCGGTACTCCTGCGCGCCGTGCGCGCCGTCTGGCTCGGCGCGGCGCACGCGATCGGCGCGGTCTTCCGGGGCTTCGGCGACGGCGCGAAGAACCTGGACCCGGCGCACCGCAAGGACGGCCTCGGCCTGCTGCTGCTCGCGCTGGCGCTGGTCACCGCCGCCGGCACCTGGTTCAGCCCGCAGGGCTGGCTGGGCGAGGCGGCCACCAACGTGGTCTCCGGCCTGTTCGGCCGGCTCGACGTGCTGGTGCCGTTCCTGCTGGCGGCCGTCGCGATCCGGCTGATGCGCCACCCGGAGCTGCCGGAGGCCAACGGCCGGATCATGATCGGCCTGACCACCCTGCTGGTCGGCGTGCTCGGCCTGGTCCACATCGGCTGCGGCGCGCCCGTGATGGGCAGCGGCGCGACCCGGATAAGGACGGCCGGGGGGATCATCGGCTGGGCCGCGTCCACCCCGATGATGGCCGCCGCCGGGCCGGCCCTCGCGGTGCCGCTGCTCCTGCTCCTGGCCTTCTTCGGCCTGCTCGTCACCACCGCCACCCCGGTCAACCGGATCCCCGAGCGGATGCGCGCGGTCGGTGTCCGGCTGGGCGTGGTCGAACCCGGACCGCAGGACCTCGCCGAGGGGCGTGCGCCGGAGCGCGAACTCTCCAACGAACCCCCCGAGGACGCCGACCCCGCCGCGCTGCCGTTCACCGTGGACACGGACGGTGACGACCCCTCCGACGAGGTGGCCGCCCGTCGGCGCCGCCGCAGGCGCAAGCCCGACGAGGCGCCCGCGGACGAGCCGGACATGTTCGCCAAGGAGCCCCTGGACCCGTACACCACCCGCAACCTCGCCGCCGGCGCCGCCGCCGACCTGGACGGCGCGCTGGTCTACGGCGTGCCCGCCTCCTCGGCGGTGGCGGACATGATGCACCAGGTGCAGGACCGCACCGCCCCGCCGGAGGAGGCCGCCGTCCCGGCCGCCCGCACCGGCGGCGCCGGCGCCGGCGCGCCCGAGGAGCACGGCCCCGCGCCGGTCCGGATGGAGCAGCTCCAGCTCGCGGAGGGCCTCACCTACGCCCTGCCCTCGCTCGACCTGCTGGAGCGCGGCGGCCCCGCCAAGGCCCGCAGCGCCCTCAACGACGAGGTGGTGGCCCAGCTCACCGGGACCTTCTCCGAGTTCAAGGTGGACGCCCGGGTGACCGGCTTCACCCGCGGCCCGACGGTCACCCGCTACGAGGTCGAGCTCGGCCCCGCGGTCAAGGTCGAGCGGATCACCGCGCTCGCCAAGAACATCGCCTACGCGGTGGCCAGCCCGGACGTGCGGATCATCAGCCCGATCCCGGGGAAGTCCGCGGTCGGCATCGAGATCCCCAACCGGGACCGCGAGATGGTCAACCTCGGCGACCTGCTGCGCTCGCGCACCGCCGCCGAGGACACCCACCCGATGGTCGTCGGCATGGGCAAGGACGTCGAGGGCCACACCGTGATGGCCAACCTCGCCAAGATGCCGCACATCCTGGTGGCCGGCGCGACCGGCGCCGGCAAGTCGTCCTGCATCAACTGCCTGATCACCTCGATCCTCGCCCGGGCCACCCCGGACGAGGTGCGGATGGTGCTGGTCGACCCCAAGCGGGTCGAGCTGACCGCCTACGAGGGCATCCCGCACCTCATCACGCCGATCATCACCAACCCGAAGAAGGCCGCCGAGGCCCTCCAGTGGGTGGTCCGCGAGATGGACATGCGCTACGACGACCTCGCCGCGTTCGGCTTCCGGCACGTGGACGACTTCAACGCGGCGGTCCGGGCCGGCACCGTCACCCCGCCGCTCGGCAGCGAGCGCGAGCTGACGCCGTACCCGTACCTGCTGGTGATCGTCGACGAGCTGGCCGACCTCATGATGGTCGCCCCGCGCGACGTCGAGGACTCGGTGGTCCGGATCACCCAGCTCGCCCGCGCGGCCGGCATCCACCTGGTGCTGGCCACCCAGCGGCCCTCGGTCGACGTGGTCACCGGTCTGATCAAGGCCAACGTGCCCTCCCGGCTCGCCTTCGCCACCTCGGCGATGGCCGACTCCCGGGTCATCCTGGACCAGCCCGGCGCCGAGAAGCTGATCGGCAAGGGTGACGCGCTGTTCCTGCCGATGGGCGCCAGCAAGCCGATCCGCATGCAGGGCGCGTTCGTCACCGAGGCCGAGATCGCCGCCGTGGCCAAGCACTGCAAGGACCAGCTGTCCGCCGTCTACCGGGACGACGTGATGGTCGGCGGCGGGCCGAAGAAGGAGATCGACGAGGAGATCGGCGACGACCTGGAGCTGCTGATCCAGGCGGCCGAGCTGGTCGTCTCCACCCAGTTCGGCTCCACCTCGATGCTCCAGCGCAAGCTGCGGGTGGGCTTCGCCAAGGCCGGGCGGCTGATGGACCTCATGGAGTCGCGCGGCATCGTCGGTCCGAGCGAGGGCTCCAAGGCCCGCGACGTCCTGGTGAAGCCGGAGGAGCTGGACGGGGTGATCGTCTCCATCCGCGGCTGAGGCGGCCGTGACCGTTGACGGGTGTTCACCCGGCCGGAGGGGGGTAGGCGGCCGGGTACGGAACCGATCGGGTGCGCACCGCGTCCCATGAGCGACACCGGACGCGCGGGCGGCGGTGCGGGGGCTCCGGGGACGGCGGCCCCCCGCACTGACGGGCGGTCAGTGCACGCCCGGCCCCGGGCCGGGGCGGCCGAGCGCATTCGGGCCTGTTCCGCTTGAGAAACGATCCGCCCGCGCCCCTAGACTGTTCCCCAGCAGGTGGCCCACCGCTCGAAAGGCGTGCACCGTGACCATCGGCAAGTCCCCCGACCGCGAGAACGCCCCGACCCCCGCCCCGCCCACCGGCGCCGCGGAACCGGCGGCCGATGCCCCGAGCATCGGCCGGGTGCTGTCCGCCGCCCGGATCGCGGCCGGACTCACGGTGGATCAGGTGAGCAGTGCCACCCGGGTCCGGGTGCCGATCGTGCACTCCATCGAGGAGGACGACTTCGGCCGGTGCGGGGGCGACTTCTACGCCCGCGGCCACATCCGCGCGATCGCCCGGCTGGTCGGCGTCGACGGCGAGGCGCTGGTGGCCCGCTACGACGCCGCGCACGGCGGCTCGCCGGCCTCCAAGCGGCCCACCGAGCTGATCGAGAGCGGCCCGATCAAGGTCCCCGGCCGGGGCCGGCCGAACTGGACGGTGGCGATGGTCGCCGCGATCGTCGCGGTGGTCGGGATCATCGGCTTCAACCTGGTGAACGGCAAGACCGGGACCGGCACCACCGGCTCGGCCAGCGCCCCGCTGCCCTCCGGCTCCGGCACCGGCTCGGTCGCCCCGGCGGCCCCCGCCGCCACCCCGGCCGTGCAGCCGCCCGCCCCGGCGCCCAGCGCCCCGGCGATCGCCGCCGCCCCGGCCGACAAGGTCACCGTGAAGCTGGTCGCCGAGAAGGACACCAGCTGGGTCTCGGCGGTGGACGGCGCCGGGAAGTCGCTGTTCCAGAACAACATCGAGGAAGGCCAGGACCAGACCTTCACCGACCCCAAGCAGATCAAGCTGGTGATCGGCAACGCGGGCGCCGTGCACGTGTACGTCAACGGCAAGGACCTCGGCCCGGCGGGCAAGAGCGGCCAGGTGGTGCACGTCACGTACACCCCCGGCGACCCGCAGGCGGGCTGATCGGCGGGGCCGGCCGCCCCCGGGCGGAACCGGCCGGAGGGCGAGCACGCCCTCCGGGGCGAACGGCTCCGGCGGTCGCGCGTTAATCTTGGCCCTATGCCTGAACGCCGTACTGTCGCCCTTGTCACGCTCGGATGCGCCCGCAACGAGGTGGACTCCGAGGAACTCGCCGGGCGACTGGAAGCCGACGGCTGGTTGCTCGTGGACGACGCCGCCGACGCCGACGTCGCCGTCGTCAACACCTGTGGCTTCGTCGAGGCCGCCAAGAAGGACTCCGTCGACGCCCTGCTGGAGGCCAACGACCTCAAGGACCACGGCCGCACCCAGGCCGTGGTCGCGGTCGGCTGCATGGCCGAGCGCTACGGCAAGGAGCTCGCCGACGCGCTGCCCGAGGCCGACGGCGTGCTCGGATTCGACGACTACGCCGACATCTCCGACCGCCTGCAGACCATCCTGTCCGGCGGCCACCACGCCCCGCACATCCCGCGCGACCGCCGCAAGCTGCTGCCGCTGAGCCCCGTCGAGCGCCAGGCCGCCGCCACCGAGGTCGCGCTGCCCGGCCACGGCGCCCCCGAGGACCTTCCGGAGGGCCTCGCGCCCGCCTCCGGGCCGCGCACCCTGCGCAAGCGCCTGGACGACAGCCCGGTCGCCTCGGTCAAGCTCGCCTCCGGCTGCGACCGGCGCTGCTCGTTCTGCGCCATCCCGGCCTTCCGCGGCTCGTTCATCTCCCGCCGCCCCTCCGACGTGCTGCACGAGGCCCAGTGGCTGGCCGGGCAGGGCGTCCGCGAGGTCGTCCTGGTCAGCGAGAACAACACCTCGTACGGCAAGGACCTCGGCGACATCCGGCTGCTGGAGACCCTGCTCGGCGAGATCGCCGGGATCGACGGCGTCGAGCGGGTCCGGGTCTCCTACCTGCAGCCCGCCGAGATGCGCCCCGGGCTGATCGACGCGATGACCGGCACCGAGGGCGTGCTGCCCTACTTCGACCTGTCGTTCCAGCACTCCGCGCCGGCCGTGCTGCGCCGGATGCGCCGCTTCGGCTCCACCGACCAGTTCCTGGAGCTGCTGAAGACCATCCGCGACAAGGCCCCGCAGGCCGGCGCCCGGTCCAACTTCATCGTCGGCTTCCCCGGCGAGAGCGAGGAGGACTTCGCCGAGCTGGAGCGCTTCGTCACGCACGCCGGGCTGGACGCGATCGGCGTCTTCGGCTACTCCGACGAGGAGGGCACCGAGGCCGCGACGTACGGCGACAAGCTGCCCGAGGACGTGGTCGCCGACCGGCTGACCCGGCTCAGCAGGCTCGCCGAGGAGATGACCGCCCAGCGGGCCGAGCAGCGGATCGGCACCGAGGTCGAGGTGCTGGTCGAGTCGGTCGACGGCGACCTGGTCGAGGGCCGCGCCGCCCACCAGGCGCCCGAGACGGACGGCCTCACCACGCTCACCGGCGTCGAGGACGCCGAGGTCGGGCGGTTCTACCGGGCCAAGGTCGTCGCCAGCGAGGGCGTCGACCTCGTCGCCGAGGCGCTGGAGCAGGTGCGGGTCCGCCGGGCACCGGGAGCCGGGGCATGACCCAGGGGCCCGGCGCCCCGACCGCGGCCCACCCGGGCAGACCGGCGGCCGCGGTGCCCCCGGCGCCGGGGATCTGGAACATCGCGAACATGCTGACCATGGTCCGGCTGCTGCTGGTCCCGGTCTTCGTCGGCCTGCTCTTCGCCGAGGGCGGCCACGACCCCAAGTGGCGCTCGGTGGCCTGGGCCTCCTTCGCGATCGCGATGATCACCGACCTGTTCGACGGCGAGCTGGCCCGGCGCAAGGGCCTGGTCACCGACTTCGGCAAGATCGCCGACCCGATCGCCGACAAGGCGATCATGGGCGCGGCGCTGATCGGGCTGTCGGTGCTGGGCGACCTGCCGTGGTGGATCACCGTGGTGATCCTGGCCCGGGAGCTCGGCATCACGCTGATGCGGTTCTGGGTGATCCGCTTCGGGGTGATCCCGGCGAGCCGGGGCGGCAAGCTCAAGACGCTCACCCAGGGCATCGCCGTCGGCATGTACGTCCTGGAGCTGACCGGCTGGCTGGCCACCGCCCGGGCCGTGCTGATGGGCGTCGCGGTGGTGCTGACCATCGGCACCGCGCTGGACTACGTGGGCCAGGCGCTGCGCCTGCGCCGGGAGGGGCTGGCCGCGCAACGCCCGCAGGGGTGAAACCGCGCGGATGCCGGCCCCGGGCGGTCCCCGGGCCGCGCACAATGGCGGGGACCCCGGGGCGGGCCCGGGCAGCGCGAGGGAGGGACACCGGATGGGTGCTGGATCCGAGGCCGGCCCGGAGCAGGGGCGGGGCGAAGGGCGGGGCGACTACGGGCTGGCCGAGCGGGCGCACGCCGCGCTGCGGGCCCGGGGCGGCACGGTGGCGGTCGCGGAGTCGCTGACCGGCGGGCTGCTGGCGGCCGCGCTGGTGGACGTCCCCGGGGCGTCCGCGACCTTCCGGGGCTCGGTGACCGCCTACGCGACCGAGCTGAAGGCCTCGGTGCTCGGCGTCGACGAGGGGCTGCTGGACGTCCACGGCCCGGTCCACCCGGTGGTGGCGCGGCAGATGGCCGAGGGCGTGCGCCAGTTGCTCGGGGCGACCTACGGGGTCGCGACGACCGGGGTGGCCGGCCCGGAACCCCAGGACGGGCAGCCGGTCGGCACGGTACACCTCGCCGTCGCCGGTCCGGGGGGAACTCTGGTCAGTTCGCCACGGTTGTCGGGAGAGCGTGCCACAATCCGTCACAGGGCGGTGACCGCCGCTCTGGAGCTGCTCGTCGGGCGGCTCCCGTCCGGTACGCCCGCGCACTGAGCCGTCGTCCGCCCCGTCGCCGTCCGCCCCGCCAGCCACCCGTCACCCGCTCCCCGGCCTCCGCCGGGGCCGCCCGCCGAGATCTCCACCGAACCGAGATCTGCCGAACTGGCGTGCGGGCATCGCACACCTGGAGGATCGTGTTACATCGGAGGGCCTGGTTGGGCAGAAACCAGGTGGCGAACGAGTGGCGTGGCGGTGGCCGAGTGCCGCCCGGAGGGTACGACGAGGTGCCCGCGGACCCGGGTGCGACACCGAAGTTGGGGAGGGGACAGCCTTGCAGCCCAGAGTGAACACGACCATGGTCCCCGCACGCGAAGCGGGCAAGGCGGTACGGTGGGGGCGTGACATCTCGATCCGCAGTCCGAGGAGGGAGGCACCGATGATCCTGCTCCGTCGCCTACTGGGCGATGTACTGCGTCGGCAGCGCCAGCGCCAGGGCCGCACACTCCGCGAGGTGTCGGCGGCCGCCAGGGTTTCGCTCGGATACCTCTCCGAGGTCGAGCGGGGACAGAAGGAGGCCTCCTCGGAGCTGCTCTCCGCCATCTGCGACGCGCTCGACGTCCGGATGTCCGAGGTCATGCGCGAGGTCAGCGACGAACTGTCGCTCGCCGAACTTGCGGCGATGGCCACCCTCTCCGAAGGTGAACTGCTGAGGCCGGTGCTCGAACCGGTTCCGCTGCCGGCCCCCGGCACCGACCGGGCGAACATGTCGCCCAAGGCCGCCGCGATGGACGTGGTCGCCGCCTGACCTGGCCTCGGTACGGGCCCTGCGGCCCGGTTGAGCGAAGGAGGCGGTCGTGCGCAGTGCGGCGGCGACGTGTGCCGGGGCCCGAATACGGTCCCGGCGGGTGCGGCGGGCCCTGGGGTTCCTGGTGCTCCTGGCGTGCGGGCTCGGCTGGTGGCTGACGGCCGGACCCGGGAGCCTGCCCGGCGGGGCCGTGCTGGGCCTGCTGGCGGCCGGCGGCTGGGGGCTCGGGCTGATCCCGGTCCACGCCGACTGGCGGTCCACCGGGCCGGTGCGACGCCGGGCGGGTGAGCCGGCCCGGGCGGAGCCGCGGTGGGAGGCCGAACCTCCGGCCGGGTGACACGACGCGGACGAGGGCCGTGGGACCGATCGGTCCCACGGCCCTCGTCGTCCTCCCGACGGCTCAGGGGCGCAGCCGCAGACCGCGCGGGGTGGCGTGGAAGCCCGCCTGCTCCAGCGCGGTGCCGAGCGCCGAGCCGAGGGCCGGCGCTCCGTTGGCCCGCTCGACGGTGACGCTGCCCAGCGCCCCCGCCCGGGCCGCCCCGGCCAGCGCCTCGGCCGCCGCGGCGAGGGTGGCCTCGTCCTGCACCCAGGCCAGCAGCGACTTGCCGCCGCGCTCGACGTACAGGCACAGCTCGCCGTCGACCAGCACCACCAGGGCGCCGGCCTTCCGGCCGGGCCGGTGCGCCTTGCCCGCCGCCTCGGCGGAGCCTGCGGGCGGCTCGGGCCAGGGCAGGGCGGCGCCGTAGGCGTTGGCCGGGTCGGCGGCGGCCAGCACCAGGGCCTGCGGAGGCTCGGCGGACGGCGCGGCCGGCCACTCGGCGCCCCGGGCCCGCTCCAGCCGTCCGCTGACCGAGCGCAGCCGGTCGGCCGCGCCCTCCATGGCGAACTGGGCGCCGCCCAGCCCCTCGACGAAGTAGCCCCGGCGGGTGCGACCGCGTTCCTCCATGGCGGCGAGCACCCGGTAGACCCCGGCGAAGCCGCCCGGGATCCGCTCGGCGGCGACCGCGCCCCGGGTGAGCAGCCCGTGCCGGTCCAGCAGGTTCTGCGCCTGGGCGGTGGCCCGCACGGTCGGGTCGGCGGCGAACGGGGGCAGCAGCGACCAGCGGCCGCCGACCGTCGGCGGGCCGCCGCGCAGCGTGCCGCCGGGCCGGCCGAAGGGGCGTCCGGCGCCGCCGAAGCGGCCGCGCGGGGTGGCCCGGGGTGCCCGGTGGGCGGTGGCGCCGGCGGTCCGGCCGGAGCCGAGCAGGGCGCGCAGCGGGGCCAGCGTGTCGTTGCTGACGTACCCGGCCCAGACGAGGTCCCACAGGGCCTCGACGACCTCCGCCTCGGGCGTCTGCGGCAGTTGGGCGACCAACTGGCGGAAGAACAGCCCGTAGCCGCCGCTCAGTGCCTCCAGCAGCGCGGTGTGCACCGGGGTGACGGTGGGCGGCACCGGTTCGGGGCGCAGCAGGTGGGCGTTCTCGGCCAGGTGCAGGCTGATCCAGCCGTCCTTGCCGGGCAGGGCCCCGGCGCCGGCCCAGCCGATCTCGCCGGCCGCCGTCAGTTCGTCCAGCAGGCCGGGGGAGTAGTCGGCGAGCCGGGCCGGGAGGACCAGCTTCTCCAGGGCGGAGGCGGGCAGGGCGGTGCCCTGGAGCTGTTCGACGACCCGGAGCAGGCCGTCCGGGCCGCGCAGCCGGTGGCCGGCCAGGTGCTGCCACTGGGGGAGGAAGGCGGCCAGGGCGCGCGGCGGGACGGGTTCGACCTCCTGGCGCAGTGCGGCCAGTGAGCGGCGGCGCAGGCGGCGCAGGACGTCCGCGTCGCACCACTCGACGGTGGCGGTGTGGCCCTCGACCGGCCGGAACTCCCCCTGGACCAGGCGGCCGGTGGCGGTGAGGCGGTGCAGGGTGCCGGTGACCACGGCGGAGCCCAGGCCGAAGCGGGCGGCGGCCTCGGCGGCGGTGAACGGGCCGTGGGTGCGGGCGTGCCGGGCGAGCAGGTCGCCCAGCGGGTCCTTCACGGGTTCGGTGAAGGCCTCCGGCACGCCGACCGGCAGGGGGGTGCCGAGGGCGTCGCGCAGCCGGCCGGCGTCCTCGACGGCGGCCCAGCGCTGGTCGCCGGCGATCCGGACCTGGATCACCCGGCGGGCGGCCTCCAGCTCCAGGGCCCAGAGGGGTTCGGCGCCGCGGGCGGTCAGCTCGGCCTCGCCGAGCGGGCCGAGCAGGCGCAGCGCGTCGGCGACGCCCTCGGCGTCCTTGATCCGGCGTTCGGGGGTGAGCCGCTGGAGCTCGGCCTCCAGGTCGGCGAGGACCTGCGGGTCGAGCAGTTCGCGCAGTTCGGCCTGGCCGAGGAGTTCGGACAGCAGCCGGGAGTCGAGCGAGAGCGCGGCGGCGCGGCGTTCGGCGAGCGGGGAGTCGCCCTCGTAGAGGAACTGGGCGACGTACCCGAAGAGCAGGGAGCGGGCGAACGGGGAGGGCTCGGGGGTGGTGACCTCGACCAGCCGCACGGCGCGGGATTCGAGGTCCCCCATCAGCTCGACCAGGCCGGGGACGTCGAAGACGTCCTGGAGGCACTCGCGGACGGCCTCCAGCACGATCGGGAAGGAGCCGTACTCGGCGGCGACCTCCAGCAGTTGGGCGGCGCGCCGGCGCTGCTGCCAGAGCGGGGTGCGCTTGCCGGGGTTGCGGCGGGGGAGCAGCAGGGCGCGCCCGGCGCACTCGCGGAAGCGGGAGGCGAACAGCGCGGAGCCGCCGACCTGGTCGGTGACCAGCTGTTCGATCTCCTGCGGGTCGAACAGGGCGGCGTCGGCGCCGACCGGGGCGTCGTCGGTGACCGGCCGGTCGGTGGGGCTCGCGAAGTCGAAGTCGGGGGCCAGCAGGTCGGCGTCCGGGAGCCGGAGCACGATGCCGTCGTCGGCGTGCATCACCTGGGGGTCGAGGCCGTGCTTCTCGCGCAGCCGGGCGGCGAGGGCGAGTGCCCAGGGGGCGTGCACCTGGGCGCCGAAGGGGGAGTGCACGACGATCCGCCAGTCGCCGAGCTCGTCGCGGAAGCGTTCGACCACGATGGTGCGGTCGTCGGGGAGGTGGCCGCAGGCGGCGCGCTGCTCGGCGAGGTAGTCGAGCAGGTTGCCGGCGGCCCAGTCGTCCAGGCCGGCCTGCTTCAGCCGGGCGGTGGCGGTCTGCGGGTCGAGCGCGCCGAGTTCGCGGGTGAAGGCGCCGAGGGCACGGCCGAGTTCGAGCGGGCGGCCGAGGCTGTCGCCCTTCCAGAACGGCAGCCGCCCGGGGACGCCGGGGGCGGGGGTGACCAGCACCTTGTCGTGGGTGATGTCCTCGATCCGCCAGGAGGTGGTGCCGAGGGTGAAGACGTCGCCGACCCGGGACTCGTAGACCATCTCCTCGTCCAGCTCCCCGACCCGGCCGCCGCCCTTCTTGGGATCGGCGCCGGCGATGAAGACGCCGAACAGGCCGCGGTCGGGGATGGTGCCGCCGGAGGTGACGGCGAGCCGCTGGGCGCCGGGGCGGCCGCTGACGGTGCCGGCCACGCGGTCCCAGACCAGCCGGGGGCGCAGCTCGGCGAAGGCGTCCGAGGGGTAGCGGCCGGCCAGCATGTCGAGCACGGCGTCGAACGCGGACTGCGGGAGGGTGGCGAACGGCGCGGCCCGGCGGACGGTGGTGAGCAGTTCGTCGACCTGCCAGGTGTCCATCGCGGTCATCGCGACCAGCTGCTGGGCGAGCACGTCGAGCGGGTTGCGGGGGATGCGCAGCGCCTCGATCCGCCCGGCCCGCATCCGTTCGGTGACCACGGCGGACTGCACCAGGTCGCCCCGGTACTTGGGGAACACGACGCCGGTGGAGACGGCGCCGACCTGGTGGCCGGCCCGGCCGACCCGCTGGAGGCCGGAGGCGACCGAGGGCGGGGACTCCACCTGGACCACCAGGTCGACGGCGCCCATGTCGATGCCCAGCTCCAGGCTGGAGGTGGCGACCACGGCGGGCAGCCGGCCGGCCTTGAGCTCCTCCTCGACCAGGGCGCGCTGTTCCTTGGAGACCGAGCCGTGGTGGGCGCGGGCGATCACCGCCGGGGCGCCCCTGGCGGCGCCGGAGCCGCCCATCAGCAGGGCGGGGGCGTGCGCCTCGGGCAGCGCGGCGCCGGTGGCGCGTTCGTGGGCGATCTCGTTGAGCCGGTTGCAGAGCCGTTCGGCGAGGCGCCGGGAGTTGGCGAAGACGATGGTCGAGCGGTGGGCCTGGACGAGGTCGACGATCCGCTCCTCGACGTGCGGCCAGATGGACGACTGGCGCTGCGGGTCGTCGTCGGCGGCGCCGGCCGCGGCGGGGGCGGCGGGCAGGTCGTCGAGGTCCGGGACGGGGACGACGACCGAGAGGTCGAACTCCTTGGCGGCGGGCGGCTGGACCACCTCGGCGCCGCGTCCG
Source organism: Kitasatospora sp. NPDC059462 (assembly GCF_042749955.1). Taxonomy (NCBI): domain Bacteria; kingdom Bacillati; phylum Actinomycetota; class Actinomycetes; order Kitasatosporales; family Streptomycetaceae; genus Kitasatospora; species Kitasatospora sp. NPDC059462. The sequence goes on from NZ_JBHYUU010000017.1 coordinate 23,006, forward strand.
GGGCTGAGGAAGCGGGCCACCTCCTCGACCGGGCGGACGGTGGCGGACAGGCCGATCCGGCGGGCCGGGCGGTCGAGCAGTTCGTCCAGCCGTTCCAGGGAGAGCGCGAGGTGGGCGCCGCGCTTGGTGCCGGCGACGGCGTGCACCTCGTCCAGGATCACCGTGTCGATGCCGCGCAGGGCGTCCCGGGAGGCGGAGGTGAGCAGCAGGAAGAGCGACTCGGGGGTGGTGATGAGGATGTCCGGCGGATGGGTGGCGAAGCGGCGGCGGTCGGCGGCGGGCGTGTCGCCGGAGCGGATGGCGACCCGGACGTCGGGTTCGGGCAGGCCGAGCCGGACGGCGGCCTGGCGCAGGCCGGTCAGCGGGGCGCGGAGGTTGCGCTCGACGTCCACCGCGAGGGCCTTGAGCGGGGAGATGTAGAGGACCCGGCAACGGCGCCCGGGTTCGGCGGGGGGCGGGGTGCTGCTGAGCCGGTCCAGGGCGGACAGGAAGGCGGCGAGGGTCTTGCCGGAGCCGGTGGGGGCGACCACCAGGACGTCGTTGTCCCGGGCGATGGCGCGCCAGGCCTCGGCCTGGGCGGAGGTGGGCGCGGAGAAGGCGCCGCCGAACCAGGCCCGGGTGGCGGGGGCGAAGCCGGCCGTCGGGTCGGCCGGGGAGGGGGTCGGGTGCGCGGTCGCCATGCCCCCATGGTGCCGGGTGGCACCGACAAGGGGGCGGGTCCGGCGGGGGCGGCGGCCGTCCGGGCGCGGTCGGCCGGGGCAGGTCGGCCGGGGCGTTGGCCGTTCGGGGCAATCGGGAAGGCAGAACGGACAAGCGGATCATATGGTGATGATTCAGTCATTGTGATGCCCCTGTGAAGACCAGCCCTCCCGCGGCCGGCCGCCCCGGTGCGGCCGCCGGGCCCGACGAGCGGAGACCGTGCCATGGCACAGGCGGACCCGTCCGGCCGCGGTCCCGTCCCGGTCCCCCTGCGGGTGGCCGGTCCGGCCGGGGGCGCCCGGCGCCGCGGCCGGGGGCCGCTGCGCGTCGTGCTCGCGATGCTGCTCACCGCGCTGGTCGCCGGAGGCGCCGTGCCGTACGTCGCCGGGCCGGGGCGGGCCTACCTCAGCTACCTGGTCCTCGCCGAGCGGGCGGATCCCGACGGGGCCGGGCGCGCCGCGCAGGAGGCCCGCGCGGCCGGCGGGCAGGTCGTCCAGGAGTACCCGCAGATCGGGGCGGTGCTCGCGTACGCCGCCGGGGGATTCGCGGAGCGGGTGCGCGGGCGGCCGGGCGTGGCGGCGGTCGGCGCCACCCGCACCTCGCCGGTGCCGGGACCGCCCCGGTCGGTGGACGGCGCCGGGGACTTCCGGACCGGGACGGACGGCGGCGACCGCGCGGGCGGCCCCCGCGGACCCGGCGGCGGGGACGGCGGGGACGGCGGGGACGGCGGGGACGACAGCACCGCCACGGTCCCCGACCCGCGCGAGCGCGACGCCTGGAACCTCGCGCTGCTCGGCGTCGCCGACACCGCCCCCGGTCCGCCGCGCGCCCCGGACGCCCCCGGCGCCGCGGCCCTGCGCAAGGTGCTGGTCGCCGTCCTCGACTCGGGCGTCGACGACACCCACCCCGACCTGCGGGCCGCCGTCGACCCGAGGAGCTCCGCCTCCTGCGCCGACGGCCGCCCCGACGGCCGCACCGGCTCCTGGCGCCCCGACAGCGGGGTCGGCGAGAGCGGTCACGGCACGCACGTCGCCGGGATCGTCGGCGCCGCCCGGGACGGCCGCGGCGTCAGCGGGGTCGCCCCCGGGGTGCGGATCGCCGCCGTCCGGCTGCTCGGCCCGCTCGGCCAGTACTACGCCGAGAACATCGTCTGCGGCCTGCTCTGGGCCGCCGACCACGGCGCCCGGGCGATCAACAACAGCTACTTCGCCGACCCCTGGAAGTACAACTGCCCCGACGACCCCGACCAGGCCGCGCTGACCGCCGCCGTCGGCCGGGCCGTCGACTACGCCCGCCGGCGGGGCGCGGTGGTGGTCGCCTCGGCCGGCAACGACGCGCAGGACCTCGGCGCCGTCCGCACCGACGAGCGCAGCCCCAACGACCGCACCACCGGAGCGCCGCAGTCCCGCTCCCTGGGCCCCGAGTGCGTCCGGCTGCCCGGGGAACTGCCCGGCGTGGTCACGGTGACCGCCGTCGACCGCGACGGCCGCCCGTCCGCCTACACCAACCACGGGCGCGGCCGGGTCTCGCTGGCCGCCCCCGGCGGGGACCCGGACGGCGGCTCGCAGGGGGCGGTGGTCTCCGACTGGCCCGGTGGCCGGTACGCCGCGCTGGCCGGCACCTCGATGGCCGCCGCGCACGTCACCGGCGCGGTCGCGGTGGCCGCCGCGCTGCACCCGGACTGGGACTCCGACCGGCTCGCCGCCCTGCTGGCCACCACCGCGGACGCCGCCTGCCCGCCGGGCCCGCACGCCTGCGCCGACCACGAGTACGCGGGCGCCGGGGCGCTCGTCCTGCCGCGCTGAGCGGGGCCGGGAAAACCGGGTGACGGACCGGGGCGGACGGGCGAGGATCGGCGGATGGACGTCTTCCTCACCACCGAGCGGCTGGTGCTGCGCCGCTTCACCGCCGACGACGTGGACGCCCTCGTCGAACTGGACGCCGACCCGGAGGTCACCCGCTACCTCACCGGCGGGCGGCCCACCCCGCGCGAGGTGGTGGAGTCCGCCCTGCTGCCGCTCTACCTCGACCACTACCGGCGCTACGGCGACCTCGGCTGGTGGGCCGCCGAGGAGCGGGCCGGCGGGGCCTTCCTCGGCTGGTTCGAGTTCCGGCCGCCGGCCGGCGACCGCACCGAGGTCGAGCTGGGCTACCGGCTGCGCCGCCCGGCCTGGGGGCGGGGCTACGCGACCGAGGGCTCCCGGGCGCTGATCCGCCGGGGCTTCACCGGGCTCGGCGTCGAGCGGGTGGTGGCGTACACCATGGCGGTCAACCGCGGCTCGCGGCGGGTGATGGAGAAGTCCGGGCTCTCGTACGTGCGGACCTTCCACGAGGACCACCCGGATCCGATCCCGGGCACCGAGCACGGCGAGGTCGAGTACGCCGTGACGGCGGGCGACTGGCACCCGTAGCGGGCGGGGCGGCCGTGCCGGGCGGTCCGGGATACTGGGGGGCATGAGGCTGACGGAGTTCTGGCGGCGGATGTACGCGCACTTCGGCGAGGGGTACGCGGAGTCCTTCGCGAGCGACCACGTGATGAGCGAGCTCGGCGGACGGACGGTCCGCCAGGCGCTGGAGGCGGGCTGGGAGGCCAAGGACGTCTGGCGGGTGGTCTGCGACACCCAGGGCGTCTCCTCCGTGCTCCGCTGACCCGGTCCGGCCCCGGCCGCCGTACGGCGACCCCCGCCCGATACTCGAACGCGCGTCGGGCATGGGTCAGACTGTGCGGGTGGCAAGCAGTGCAGAACAGCAGAATTCGGACAGGTCGGCGCAGGTCGCCGACGAGGCCGCGGGCCCTACGCCCGCCTCCCCGCCGCCCGGACCGCCGCCGGCCCGCACCGCGGGGGACGGCCTCTGGGGTTCCGGGATGCCGCGCTGGCTGCCCCGGGCGATGGTGCTGGCGCTGGTCATGGTCGGGCTGTTCCAGCTCGCCGACTGGGCCTTCCACGAGCTGATCGACCTCTTCGTGATGCTGCTGGTCTCCTTCTTCCTGTCACTGGCGCTGGAGCCGGCGGTGGACCGGATGGCCGCCCGCGGGGTGCGCCGCGGGGTCGGCACCTTCCTGGTCTTCGTGGCGGTGGCGATCGCCGTCGGCGGCTTCCTGACCGCGCTCGGCACCCTGCTGGTCGACCAGGTGGCGAAGATCGCGAGCGACCTCCCGCACCTGCTCGACAACCTGATCACCTGGATCAACAGCACCTTCCACCAGGAACTCTCGCTGGACGAGCTGCAGAAGAAGCTGCTCAAGGACTCCGGGGCGATCGAGACCTACGCCCAGCAGGCCGCGGACAACGTCTGGGGCGTCTCCTCGACCCTGATCGGCGGGCTGTTCCAGGCGTTCACGGTCGGCCTCTTCACCTTCTACTTCACCGCCGACGGCCCCCGGGTGCGGCGGACCGTCTGCTCGATGCTGCCGCCCGCCAAGCAGGCCGAGGTGCTGCGGGCCTGGGAGATCGCGCTGGCCAAGACCGGCGGCTACCTCTACTCCCGGGCCCTGCTCGCGGTCGCCTCGGCGCTCGCGCACTGGGTGATGTTCGCCCTGCTGGACCTTCCGTACGCGGCCGCGCAGGCGGTCTGGGTCGGCGTCATGTCGCAGTTCGTGCCGACCATCGGCACCTATCTGGCGGGGGCGCTTCCGGTGCTGGTGGCGCTCACCACCGACGAGCCGGTGGACGCGCTCTGGGTGCTGGTGTTCGTGACCGTCTACCAGCAGATCGAGAACTACCTGCTGCATCCGCGGATCACCGCGAAGACGGTGGACGTGCACCCGGCGGTGGCGTTCGGCGCGGTGATCGCCGGCGCGGCGCTGCTCGGCGGGGTCGGCGCGCTGATCGCCATCCCGGCGGCGGCCACCCTGCAGGGCTTCGTCGGCACGTACGTCCGGCGCTACGAGGTGACCGACCCGCGGGTCGACCGCGGCGAGCAGCGCCGGCAGCGGCGGGAGCTGCGCCGGGAGGCGGCGCGCCGGCTGCGGCGGATGGTCGGCGGGGACTCGGACCGGCGGTAGCCGGAACGGCCTCCGCGGGCGGCGGTCCGGCCCGGGGCGATCACGGCTCGAACGGGCCGGGCTTGATTCGAACACTTGTTCTTTGTACTCTCCGGCGCAGAGTTCTCCCCAGGCAGAGCCGGGTCGGAGCCGATTGTCGGTGGGACGCGCTAGCGTCGAGGACGATGAAGCGCACAGCACAGAACCCGAGGGTGGAAGCCATGGCAGGTACGGACCGCGAGAAGGCCCTTGAGACGGCGCTCGCCCAGATCGAGCGGCAGTTCGGCAAGGGCTCGGTGATGCGCCTCGGTGAGAAGGCCAACGAGCCGGTCGAGGTGATCTCCACCGGGTCCACCGCCCTGGACGTCGCCCTCGGGGTCGGCGGCATCCCGCGCGGCCGGGTGATCGAGATCTACGGCCCCGAGTCCTCCGGCAAGACGACGCTGACCCTGCACCTGGCGGCCAACGCCCAGAAGGCCGGCGGCACGGTCGCCTTCGTCGACGCGGAGCACGCCCTCGACCCGGAGTACGCCAAGAAGCTCGGCGTGGACACCGACGCCCTGCTGGTCAGCCAGCCGGACACCGGTGAGCAGGCGCTGGAGATCACCGACATGCTGATCCGCTCCGGCGCGATCGACCTGGTGATCATCGACTCCGTCGCGGCGCTCGTCCCGCGCGCGGAGATCGAGGGCGAGATGGGCGACTCGCACGTCGGTCTGCAGGCCCGGCTGATGAGCCAGGCGCTGCGGAAGATCGCCGGTGCGCTGAACCAGTCGAACACCACTGCGATCTTCATCAACCAGCTGCGCGAGAAGATCGGCGTGATGTTCGGCTCGCCGGAGACCACGACCGGTGGCCGGGCGCTGAAGTTCTACGCCTCGGTCCGCCTGGACATCCGCCGGATCGAGACCCTGAAGGACGGCACCGAGGCGGTCGGCAACCGCACCCGCGTCAAGGTCGTGAAGAACAAGGTCGCCGCGCCGTTCAAGCAGGCCGAGTTCGACATCCTCTACGGCGTGGGCATCAGCCGCGAGGGCGGCCTGATCGACATGGGCGTCGAACACGGTTTCATCCGCAAGTCGGGCGCCTGGTACACCTACGAGGGCGACCAGCTCGGCCAGGGCAAGGAGAACGCCCGCAACTTCCTGCGGGACAACCCGCAGCTCGCCGACGAGATCGAGCGGAAGATCAAGGGCAAGCTCGGCATCGGCCCGAAGGTGGAGGAGCCGGCCGAGGCGGCGGGTGCCGCCGAGGGCGCGGCCGCCAAGCCGATCACCGCGACCGCCGCCAAGACGGCCGCGGCGAAGAAGACCGCGGCGGCCGCCAAGGCCTGAACCGTTGACGCAGCACAGTGGGCCGGCCGGCCCGGAGGACGACGACCACGGGCCGCCCGACTGGTTCGCGGCCGTGGCGGACCCGGCACCGCAGGCCGTACCGGAACCCGGGTCCGTACCGGAGCGCGGCCCGCGCCCAGGACGGGCGCGCGGGTCCGCGCGGACGGCCGCGCCGGAGCGCGCCCGGCCCGCGCGACGGCCCGCGGCACGCCCGGCGGACGTCGGGGAGCTCGGACTGGTCTCCGCCTCCGAGCTGCCCTCGGGCCGGCGCCGGCGGCGCTCGGCGCTGGCGGCGGAGCAGCCCCCCGGCCGGCCGGCCGGTGAGGGCGACGGGGACGACGGGGCGGGAGCGGCCGGTCACGGGGGTGCGGCCGCCTCCGCCCCGGCATTCCCGCAGGAGCGACCGGCGCGGCGACCCGGACGCACCCGGCGCGGCGCGGCCGCCGCGGACCGTGCGGCCGGTACGGACGGCGCGGACACCGCGGACGACGCGGACGGCGGCGGTCTCCCGGAGCGGGCCGCCGGGGCCTCCCGGCGCGGCCGGGCCGAGGAACCGGCCGACCCGGAGACCCGGGCCCGGGACATCTGCCTGCGCCTGCTCACCGGCGCGGCGAAGTCCCGCAAACAGCTCGCCGACGCCCTGCGCAAGCGGGAGATCCCGGACGAGGTCGCCGAGGAGGTGCTGACCCGGCTGGAGGAGGTCGGGCTGATCGACGACGCGGCCTTCGCCGCGGCCTGGGTGGAGTCCCGGCACAGCGTCCGGGGTCTGTCCCGGCGCGCGCTGGCGCAGGAGCTGCGGACCAAGGGGATCGCCGGGGAGCTCGCCGAGCGGGCCCTCGCCCAGCTCGACCCGGACGACGAGACCGAGGCCGCCCGCGCGCTGGTCGAGCGCCGGCTGCGGACCACCCGGGGCCTGGAGCGCCAGACCCGCACCCGTCGGCTGGTCGGCGTGCTGGCCCGTCGCGGCTACTCCGAAGGGCTGGCCTTCCGGGTGGTCCGGGAGGCGCTGGACGAGGAGGAGGCGGGGGCTTCGGACCAGGACGCGGCGTACGGGGACACGGCGTACGAGGACTGACGCCCGGGTCACCGGAGGTTACCCGAGGGTTGGTCAACTGCCTGGCCAGTCTTGACCGTTTCGTAACCCGCGCTTAGCCTCGCACTCAGTGCGGGAGCACCTCGATCATCCCTCGGCCACCCCCGGCCGCGCTCCCGGTCATGCCTGCGACCGGGCGGTTCGGGGCCTGGCGCGCGACGGTCCCGGGCGGCGTGCCGCGGTGGGACGGGGAGTGGGCAGCATGAGGATCGCGGTGAGCGCAGGACCGGCCGCCTCCCTGCTGGCGGCGGCCGTGCTGGTGGCCCTGGTGACCGCCTGGCTGCTGGCCCGGCGGTTGCGCGGCGCGCAGCGCCGGGCCGCCGCCGAGGCCGAGCGGGCCCGGCGGGAGACCGAGCGGCAGGCGGACCGCCTGCGCGCCGAACTCGACCGTCGCGAGGAGTGGTTGACGGGCGAGCTCGACCGGCTGCGGGTCCGCGAGGGCGAACTGGCCGAGCGGTCGGCCGAGGTGGCGCGCGCCCGGGACGAGGCGGAGGAACTGGTCCGCCGCCGGGCGGCCGAGCTGGAGCGGACCGCCGGGCTCTCCGCGGACCAGGCCCGTGCCGAACTCGTGCGCACGGCCGAGGCGCAGGCCCACCGCGCGGCGGCGGTCGCCGTCCGGGAGATCGAGCGCGCCGCCCGGGAGGAGGGCGAGCAACGGGCCCGGGCCATCGTGGCCGGGGCGATCCAGCGGCTGGCGGCCGAGCAGACCGCGGAGACCGCGGTGTCGGTGTTCCGGCTGCCCACCGAGGAGATGAAGGGCCGGGTGATCGGGCGCGAGGGCCGCAACATCAAGACCTTCGAGGCCGTCACCGGCGTCAATCTGATCATCGACGACACCCCGGCGGTGGTGCAGCTCTCCTGCTTCGACCCGGTCCGCCGGGAGACCGCGCGGCTCACCCTGGAACAGCTGGTCGAGGACGGCCGGATCCACCCGCTGCGGATCGAGCACGTCCATGCGCGCAGCCGCGCGGAGGTCGAACGCCGCTGCGTGCGGGCCGGTGAGGACGCGCTGCTCGCGACCCGGATCGGCGGCATGCACCCGGAGCTGGTCCGCACCCTGGGCACCCTGCGCTACCGGGCCTCGTACGGGCAGAACGTGCTCGGCCACCTGGTGGAGTCGGCGCACCTGGCCGGGATGATGGCCGCCGAACTCGGGGTGGACCCGGAGCCGGTGCGGCGCGCGGCGCTGCTGCACGACATCGGCAAGGCGCTGAGCCACGAGGTCGAGGGCAGCCACGCCGCGGTCGGCGCGGACTTCGCCCGGCGGCACGACGAACCGGCGGACGTGGTGCACGCGATCGCCGCGCACCACGGCGAGGTGGAGCCGCAGACCGTGGAGGCGGTGCTGGTGCAGGCCGCCGACGCCTGTTCGGGCGGCCGGCCGGGCGCCCGCAAGGAGTCCCTGGAGACGTACGTGCGCCGGCTGGCCCGGCTGGAGGAGATCGCCCGGGCGCACGACGGCGTGGCGGACGTCTACGCGATGCAGGCCGGCCGGGAGGTGCGGGTGATGGTCCGCCCCGAGGTGGTGGACGACCTCGGGGCGCAGGTGATCGCCCGGGAGGTCGCCAAGCAGGTCGCCCAGGAGCTGACCTACCCGGGCCAGATCCGGGTCACGGTGGTCCGGGAGAGCCGGGTCACCGAGGTGGCCCGGTAGGGCGAGCCCGGCGGAAGCCGCCCGACGGGGGCTCGGACGCAGGACGGAGCCGCGCTACGGCGCCTCGGCGCCCTGGGCCCCGGCCGGCTGGGCGGCCGGCGGCTCCGGCTCGGGTCCGCCGGTCAGCGAGGCAGGGCCGCCGCGGGCCCGGTCGGCCAGTTCCTGGAGGTCCTCGCCGTCCACGCCCTGGGTGACCCCGACCAGGTGGCCGTCGGGCCGGATCAGCAGCACGGTGTGCGGGCCGGCGCCCGGGTAGGCCTCGGTGACCAGGACCTCGGCCGGCACCGGCAGCGCGGCGGCGACCTCGGCCAGCCGGGGCATCAGCCCGGCGCCCAGCCAGTGTTCCGCGGACCACACGGCGGTGCCGGGGGCGACCAGCAGCAGCAGGAAGCCGGAGCCGAGCCGGGCGTGCAGCTGGTCCGGGGTGCCGTCGGTGGCCAGCACCGGCAGGTCCGGGACGAGCACGCCGGGCGCGGTGGCGGGCAGCAGTTCGCTGAGCGAGGTGGCGCTGCGGGTGCCGCGCTGGACCGGGACCCGCCCGGGCACGCCGGAGGGGGCGGCCGGGTAGGCGGGGGCGCCGCCGAAGCGTCCGGTGCCGAGGTGGCCGTCGGCGAGCAGCGGCGCGTGCTTGCGGAACGAGCCGGTGAACAGCGAGCGCCGGGTCTGCGCCCAGCCGCGCAGCGGGCGCAGCAGCGGCATGGACTGGTCGACGGCGCGCAGCCGGGCGCCGACCGCGCCGCGCCGCTCGGCCTCGTAGCCGTCGAGCAGGGAGCCGCCGGGCTGCGGGCCGCCGGAGTGGAGGTGCCAGGCGAGGGCGAGCCGCCAGGCCAGGTTGTCGGCGTCGCGCAGGCCGTCGGCGAGGTTCTGCATGCCGAGCGCGCCGTGCAGGTGGGCGGCGTCGCCGGCCAGGAAGCAGCGGCCGACCCGGAACCGGGCGGCCAGCCGCTGCTGGGCGGTGTGGTCGGCGGCGGCGAGCAGGTCGAACGTCGGGAGTTCGCCGCACCAGCCGGCGAGGGTGGCGGTGACCCGGGTGAGCAGGGTGTCGCCGGTGACGATGCCGGGCCAGGTGGCGTGCGGGTCGACCGGTTCGGTGACCGCGGGCCGGCCCGGGGGCAGCCGCCAGTCGAGCCGCCAGACGCCGTGCGGCAGCGGGCGGGCGGTGGCCTCGCGGTCGCCGCGCCACGGCGGCTCGCGGTGCAGCCGGGGTTCGGTGAACGGCAGGTCGACCCGGACGGTCGCGACGGCGCTGCGGTCGACGGCGGGCCGGCCGGGGAAGCGGATCTTCAGCAGTTTGCGGACGGCCGAGCGGGCGCCGTCGCAGCCGACCAGGTGGCTGCCGCGCCACCAGGTCTCGGTGCCGTCCTTGGGGCTGCGGGTGAGCACGCTGACGCCGTCGCGGTCCTGTTCGAGCCGGGTGACCCGGCTGAGCGGGACCAGCCTGACCAGCGGGGTGCCGGTGAGGGCGTCCTGCAGCCCGCGCTGCAGGCGGTGCTGGGGCAGGTGCAGCACGGGGGTGTCGGCGAGGTCGATCCGGAGCACCTCCTGGCGGCGGCGCCAGACGGTGAAGGCGTCCCAGCGGGCGGCGTCGGCGACCGCCCGGGGGTAGCCGATCCTGGTGAGGAAGGCGGCGGTGTCGGTGCCGAGGACGACGCTGCGCGGGCTCTCGGGACAGAGCCCGGAGCCCTCGTCGAGGACGACGGTCGGCACTTCCTGCCGGGCGAGCGCGAGCGCCAGGGCCAGGCCGACCGGCCCGGCCCCGACCACGATCACCGGGTCCATGACGCACCCTCCGGGCCCGGGCGGGTGCCGCGGAGGCCGGAGCACGGGTCGGCCGTCGGGCTGCCGTCATATGCCGCGTGGATGCTCCCGGATGGTGTCACGAACAGCAATGCAACAGTTCGCCTGCGTGTCCGTCAAGCAGCAGATGAAGTGCGCCGGTTCGCGCCGCCCCGGCCGCGTGCCTCGATCCACCGGGCGAGCGCGGTGAGCAGCAGGCACATCGCGATGTAGATCGGCCCGATCACCAGGACGACGGGGATGTAGGGGAAGCCCGCGGCGTTGATCGGCTGGCTGGCGATGGCCTTACCGACGAAGAGCAGCTCGTGGTAGGTGATGACGAAGCCGAGCGAGGTGTCCTTGAGCGTGACGACCAGCTGGCCGATCATCGAGGGCAGCATCGAGCGGACCGCCTGCGGGACCAGGATGGTCGTCATCACCTGGGTCTTGCGCATGCCGAGCGCGTACGCCGCCTCGCCCTGGCCGCGCGGCACCGCGTTCACACCGGTGCGGATGATCTCCGCCTGCACCGAGCCGTTGTAGAGGGTGAGGCCGAGCACCAGCGCCCACATCGGCTGCTTGGCGAAGAACGCGTAGTAGAGGGCGACGATCAGGATCAGCAGCGGCATCGCCCGGAAGAACTGGACGAAGGCGGTGGCCGCCCAGCGGACGGGCCGGTGGTCGGAGAGCCGTCCGGCGGCGAGCAGCGCGCCCAGCGCGAGCGAGAACACCGCGGCCAGCCCGAAGGCCTCCAGGGTGGAGAGCAGGCCGTCGACGATCCGCTGCTGGATGGTCGTGTACTGGAACGCGTCCCACAGCCCGGGGTCGAACTGGCCGTTGTCGTTGAGCGCGCTGTACGCGTACCAGAGCAGCCCGGCGATGCCGATCAGCGACAGCACCCCGAAGACCCGGTAGCGGGCGCGGGCCCGCGGGCCGGGGGCGTCGTAGAGGACGCCCGGTGCGGCGGAGCGGTTGAACAGCGAGCTCATCGGGCCACCGCCAGTCGGTCTTCGAGGAAGCGGAACAGCAGGGAGACGGCGGCGCTGATCAGCAGATAGGCGCAGGCCACCCAGAAGAAGATCGCGAAGATCGAGTAGCCGCGCTCCGAGAAGGTCTGCTGGGTGCTGTACAGCTCGCTGACGCTGAACGCGCCGGCGATCGCGGAGTTCCTGGGCAGGGCGATGAAGACGCTGCTCATCGGCGCCAGCACGGTGCGGGCGGCCTGCGGCAGGACGACCAGGGTGAGCGTCTGGCCGAAGGTCATGCCCAGGCTGCGGGCGGCCTCGGCCTGGCCGAGCGGCACCGTGTTGATGCCGGAGCGCAGCACCTCGCAGACGAACGACGCCGTGTAGCCGCCGAGCGCCAGCACCGCGAAGGTGAGGTGGCTGAAGTGCACGCCGAGCGGCGGGAGGCCGAAGGTCACGGCGAAGAACAGCAGGGTCAGCGGGGTGTTGCGGAAGAGCGTGACCCAGCCGGTGCCGAAGGCCCGCAGGACCGGGATCGGGGAGACCCGGAAGGCCGCCAGCAGGGTGCCCAGCAGCAGGGCGAGCAGCGCGCTGAGCGCGCTCAGCTCGATCGTCTGCAGGAAGCCGTCGCGGAACAGCGCGAAGTTGCCGTCCTCGAACAGGAAGCCCATCCGGCGGCCCTCCTCTCAGGGGTTGGTCCCAGGGGTCCGTCGACCCGGGAGCGGGCGGATCAGTAGCGGTCGAGGGCCGGCGGCTGCGGCGCGGTGGAGCCGGAGAGGCCGAGGGTGGCGTCGTAGGCCTTCTTCCAGTCGCCGTTGTCCTGGTGGGCCTTGATCGCGTCGTTGATCGCGTCGCGCAGCGCCTTGTCGTCCTTGTTCAGGCCGACGCCGTAGTTCTCCTTGGTGAAGGGCTGGCCGATCACCTTGAGCTTGGGCGCGTACTTGGAGGCGTAGCCCTTGAGGATGGCGTCGTCGGTGGTGACCGCGTCGACCTCGCCCGACATCAGCTTCTCGACGCAGGCCGAGTAGGTGTCGAACTGGGTGATCTTCGGCGAGTACTTCTCGATGTTCTTGATCGAGGTCGAGCCGGTGGCGGTGCAGACGTTCTTGCCGTTGAGGGAGTCCGGGCCGGTGATCGTGGTGTTGTCGGCCTTGACCAGCAGGTCCTGGCCGGCGATGTAGTACGGGCCGGCGAAGGAGACGGTCTTCTTGCGCTCGTCGTTGATGCTGTAGGTGCCGACGTAGAAGTCGATCTGGCCCTTGGAGATGGCCGGCTCGCGCTGCGAGGAGACCAGCGTCTGCCACTTGATCTGCTGCGGGGTGAAGCCGAGGTCGGCGGCGACCATCTTGGCGATCTCGATGTCGAAGCCGCTGCGGTCGCCGCTGGCGAGGTCCTCGAAGCCGAGGAAGGGCTGGTCGGCCTTGGCGCCGATGATCAGCTGGCCGCGCTGCTTGGCGGCGGCCAGCACCGCCGAGTCCACCTTGACGTCGGTCTTCACGGTGTAGGTGGGCAGGGCCGGGGCGGCGCTGCCGCCGGTGCCGGTGCCGGAGGCGGCTCCGGGGGTGCCGTCCTTGCCGCAGGCGGCGGTGGCGGTGAGCGCGACGGCACAGAGCGCGACGGCAAGGGTGCGACGGGTCCTCATGAGGGTCTCCTCGGGCTGGGCCGCGGGTCAACCGGGCTCTGGCGAAGGGAAGGTCTGGCGGACGAGCGGGCGGGCGGGCGCGCGGCGGCGCCCTTGCCGCCGTCGGCCGGGATCCGGCCCCGGGGGGGATCAGTGGTGCAGGATCTTGGAGAGGAAGTCCTTGGCGCGCTCGGAGCGCGGCGCGGTGAAGAAGGCCTCGGGGGTGTTCTGCTCGACGATCCGGCCGTCGGCCATGAACAGCACCCGGTTGGCGGCGGAGCGGGCGAAGCCCATCTCGTGGGTGACGACGACCATCGTCATGCCGTCGGCGGCCAGCTGGCGCATGACCTCCAGCACCTCGTTGATCATCTCGGGGTCGAGCGCCGAGGTGGGCTCGTCGAAGAGCATCACCTTCGGGTTCATCGCCAGCGCCCGGGCGATCGCGACCCGCTGCTGCTGGCCGCCGGACAGCTGGGCGGGGTACTTGTCGGCCTGGGCGCCGACGCCGACCCGATCCAGCAGCTGCCGGGCGGTCGCCGCGGCCTTGTCCCGGGCGATGCCGCGGACCTTGACCTGGCCGAGGACCACGTTCTCCAGCACGGTCTTGTGGGCGAACAGGTTGAAGCTCTGGAAGACCATGCCGACCTCGGCCCGCAGCCGGGCCAGCTCGCGGCCCTCGGCGGGCAGCGGGCGGCCGTCGATGGTGATCGTTCCGGAGTCGACGGTCTCCAGCCGGTTGATCGTGCGGCACAGCGTGGACTTGCCGGAGCCGGACGGGCCGATCAGCACGACCACCTCGCCCTGCCGGATCTCCAGGTCGATGTCCTGGAGCACGTGCAGCGCGCCGAAGTGCTTGTTCACGTTGCTCAGGACCACCAGCGGGGCGGCGCCGGCAGGGGAGTCCTTGTCGAGGCTCGTGGTCATCGCGCCGGCTCCCTCGGGTCGGCCCGCAGGGGATGAACTCCCTTGGGCGGCAATGGTGGTAGAAATCCGAGGGCCGCAACCGGCGGAGTCACGGCCCTCGGTGGGGTGACCATAGGAGGCCTGACGGTGCCACGTCAGCCGATCTGAGCGGAACTTGAGGATCACGATCCCGTCACACGGTCGGCGGCCGCTGTTCACCGGGCCCCGATCCGGGCACAGTGGCAGCGTCCGGCGCCGCGGCGGGCGTGATCGCGGAGCCCCGGCGGGGCCCGCCGGCCCCACCGCCGCCGCCGGCCGAGCCTGGCGTCCGGGCCGTCCCTGGCCCATACTGCGCAGAACCGGGACCTGCCCGGCAGGGGGAGCCGTCACGATCGCACGACGGCCGCGGCAGGGGCCGCGGGCGAGACCCCCGGAGCACCGTCCGGGAGAGGAGGAGACACATGCGACTGCTGCTCGTCGAGGACGACGAACGCGTGGCCGCCGCGCTGGTCGCGGTCCTGGGCCGGCACGGTTTCCAGGTCCGGCACGCCCGCAGCGGCCACGAGGCGCTGGACGCCCTGGTGCCGGACGGCAACGAGCCCTACCGGGTGGTCCTGCTCGACCTCGGCCTGCCCGACCGGGACGGCTTCGAGGTCTGCAGCCGGATCCGGGCCGGCAGCGGCGTGCCGGTGATCATGGTGACCGCCCGCGCCGACATACGCTCCCGGATCCACGGCCTCAACCTCGGCGCCGACGACTACGTGACCAAGCCCTACGACATGGGCGAACTGCTCGCCCGGATCCACGCGGTGGCCCGCCGCGGCGCCGCGCCCGCCGCCGTCGCCGTGCCCGCCCCGGACGCCGTCCCGCAGCAGCGCGGCCCGCTGGAGTCGCGCGGCATCACGATCGACCGCGAACGCCGCCGGGTCAGCGTCGACGGCCGGGACGTGCCGCTCACCCGCAAGGAGTTCGACCTGCTGGCGCTGCTCGCCCAGAGCCCCGGCGTGGTCTACCGTCGCGAGCAGATCTTCAGCGAGGTCTGGCGCAGCGGCTGGGAGGGCAACGGCCGCACCCTGGAGGTGCACATCGGCTCGCTGCGCACCAAACTCGCCCTGCCCGGCCTGGTCGAGGCCGTCCGGGGCGTCGGCTACCGGCTGATACCCGAGTGCCCGGCCCCCGCCGCCGACACCGCGCCCCCGGCCCGCGCGGAGCGCTGACCGCACGTGCGCACCCGCCTGCTCGGCATCCTGCTCGCGCTGATGCTCTGCGTGCTCGCCGCGCTCGGACTGCCGCTCGCGGCGGCGTTCGCGGCCGCCGAGCAGAGCCGGGTGGTCGTCGACCGGCTCGACGACGCCGCCCGGTTCGCCCAGGACCTGCCGACCTCCGGCCTCTCCGGCCTGGAGTCGGCGCTCAAGGGCGACCTCAGCCGCCGGCACGCGCTGGACGCCGAGGTGGCGCGCTACCACGAGCTCTACGGGGTGCGGATCGGCATCTTCCAGCGCGACGGCATGCCGATCGCGGTGGCCCCGGCCGACTGGCGGGTGCCCACCGAGGGCTGGGGCGAGCAGGCCTTCCAGGAGGCGCTGGACGGCCGGCGCAGCCACAACCCGCCGCAGGTCTGGCCGTGGACCCCGGACCGCACGCTCACCGTCGCCACCCCGGTGGTCCGCGACGGCGACGTGGTCGCCGTGGTGCTCAGCGAGTCCCCGACCGGCGCGCTGCGCGCCCGGGTGGTGCGCAGCTGGCTGGTGATCGGGGCCGGCGAGGCCGCCGCGATGATCGTCGCGGTGCTGCTCGCCGCCCGGCTCACCGAATGGGTGCTGCGCCCGGTGCGCACCCTGGACCGGGCCACCCACGACATCGCCACCGGCCGGATGAACGCCCGGGTGGCGCCCGGTGGCGGGCCGCCCGAGCTGCAGCGGCTGGCCCGCTCGTTCAACGAGATGGCCGACCACGTGGTGCTCGCCCTGGACCAGCAGAAGGCCTTCGTCGCCGACGCCTCGCACCAGCTGCGCAACCCGCTGGCGGCGCTGCTGCTGCGGGTCGAGGTGCTGGGCCTGGAGCTGCCGGAGGGGCACGAGGAGGAGCTCGGCGGGGTCCGCGAGGAGGGCGTCCGGCTGGCCCGGGTGCTGGACGACCTGCTCGGGCTGGCCACCGCCGAGCATGCCCGGCCCGAACCCGAGCCCACCGACCTGGCCGTGCTCACCCTGGAGCGGGTGGACGCCTGGCGGCCGCTGGCCGGGCAGCGCGGGATCGAGCTGGTCCGGGAGGGCCCGGTGCTGGCGCTCGGCCTGGCCGACCCGATCGGCTTCGGCAGCGCGCTGGACGCGGTGCTCGACAACGCGCTGAAGTTCGGGCCCGCGGGGAGCCGGGTGCGGGTGCTGGTGGCGGTTCGGCGCGAGGAGGTCGCGGTGACTGTCTCCGACCAGGGGCCCGGCCTCACCGAGGAGGAGCTGGCCCGGGCCGGCGACCGCTTCTGGCGCAGTGCCCGCCACCAGAACGTGGACGGCTCGGGCCTCGGCCTGTCGATCGCCCGCACCCTGCTCCAGGCGGCCGGCGGCTCGCTCACCTTCGGCACCGCCACCCCCTCCGGCCTCGCCGTCACCCTCGCGGTGCCCCGGCCCGGCCGCACGTAGCGCGGTGCCCCGGCCCGGCCGCACGTAGCGCGGGGCGCGGCCGAACGGGAGGGCCTGGCTAGGGCTTCACCGAGCGGTAGTAGCGGGCCGCGCCCTCGTGGAGCGGCAGCGGGTCGGTGTAGACGGCGGTGCGCAGGTCGACCAGCTGGGCGGCGTGCACCTGGGCGCCGATCTGGTCACGGCTGTCGATCACCGCCCGGGTCATGCCCTGGACCAGGTCGTCGTCCACGTCGGCCCGGGTGATCAGCAGATTGGGCACGGCCACGGTGGCGACCGCGTCCTTGGGCTCGGCGTTGGGGTAGGTGCCCTTCGGCATGGTGGCCGCCCGGTAGGCGTCCGTCCCGCCGCCCTCCACCAGGTGGACCGCCTCGGCGAGGTCGCCCAGCGGCACGATCCGGATCCGGACGTGTTCGGACAGCTCGGTGAGCGCGCTGGTCGGCAGGCCGCCGGACCAGAAGAACGCGTCCAGCTGCCCGGTCCGCAGCCCGTTCGCCGCGTCGCCGATGCCCAGGAAGGCCGGCTTGATGTCGCGGTCCGGGTCCAGCTCGGCCGCCGCCAGCAGCCGCCGGGTCACCAGGTTCACGCCGGAGAGCGACTGGCCGACGCCGACCCGCAGGCCCTTGAGGTCGGCGGCGCGTTGCACGGGAGAGTCGGCCGGCACGATCAGCTGCAGGTAGTCGTCGTAGAGCCGGGCGATGGCCCGCAGCTTCTCCCGGCCGGGGCCGGTGTACTGGGCCACCGAGTCGGCGGTGGCGATCGCGAAGTCGTCCCGGCCGGAGGTGACCCGGCCCAGGTTGTCGATCGAGCCCTCGGAGTTGTCCAGCTCCAGCCGCACCCCCGGCATCGCCCGGGCGAGGTGGGCATCCAGCAGCTGCCCGTACCGGTCGTACACCCCCTGCTTGACGCCGGTGGCCAGCCTGGTCTCGCCGCGCGGGTGGCCGGTCGAGCCGGTCTCCGACAGCCACCAGCCGCCGAGCCCCGTGAGCACCAGCACCAGGGCCAGCACGATCCGCCACAGCGGCCGGCGGGCCGCGGCGCGGAGACGGGAGGGGGTACGGGGGGCCATGGAAGGGATAGTGCCAGGCGCCCGGGGAGAACGGGAGGGGAAACTTGCTCCACGGCTGCCCGTACCCTGGTCGGGTGAGCGGTGACAGCGGATCGAAGAGCTACAAGGTCGTCACGTACGGCTGCCAGATGAACGTCCACGACTCCGAGCGGCTCTCCGGGCTGCTGGAGGACGCGGGGTACGTCAAGGCGGGGAAGGACGGCGACCCCGACCTGGTGGTGTTCAACACCTGCGCGGTGCGGGAGAACGCCGACAACAAGCTGTACGGCAACCTCGGGCAGCTGGCGCCGGTCAAGAGCCGGCACCGGGGCATGCAGATCGCCGTCGGCGGCTGCCTGGCGCAGAAGGACCGCGACACCATCGTCCGCAAGGCCCCCTGGGTCGACGTGGTGTTCGGCACCCACAACATCGGCCACCTGCCGGCCCTGCTGGAGCGGGCCGCGGTCGAGCGCAAGGCGCAGGTCGAGATCCTGGAGTCGCTGGAGACCTTCCCCTCCACGCTGCCCACCCGCCGCGAGTCCGCCTACGCCGCCTGGGTCGCGATCTCGGTCGGCTGCAACAACACCTGTACGTTCTGCATCGTCCCCGCGCTGCGCGGCAAGGAGGAGGACCGCCGCCCCGGCGACGTCCTCGCCGAGATCGAGGCGCTGGTCGACGAGGGCGTCATCGAGGTCACCCTGCTCGGCCAGAACGTCAACGCCTACGGCTCCGACCTGGGCGACCGCGAGGCGTTCTCCAAGCTGCTGCGCGCCGCCGGGCAGATCGAGGGCCTGGAGCGGATCCGCTTCACCTCGCCGCACCCGCGCGACTTCACCGACGACGTGATCGCCGCGATGGCCGAGACCCCGAACGTGATGCACCAGCTGCACATGCCGCTGCAGTCCGGCTCCGACACCGTCCTCAAGGCGATGCGCCGCTCCTACCGGCAGGAGCGTTTCCTCGGCATCATCCGCAAGGTGCGCGAGGCGATGCCGGACGCGGCCATCTCCACCGACATCATCGTGGGCTTCCCCGGCGAGACCGAGGAGGACTTCGAGGAGACCATGAAGGTCGTCCGCGAGGCCCGCTTCACCAACGCCTTCACCTTCCAGTACTCCAAGCGCCCGGGCACCCCGGCCGCCGAGATGGACGGCCAGGTCCCGAAGGCGGTCGTCCAGGCCCGCTACGACCGGCTGATCGCCCTCCAGGAGGAGATCTCCTGGGAGGAGAACAAGAAGCAGGTCGGCCGCACCCTGGAGATCCTGGTCGCCGAGGGCGAGGGCAAGAAGGACGACCGGACCGACCGGCTCTCCGGGCGCGCCCCCGACAACCGGCTGGTGCACTTCACCCGGCCCGCCGAGCCGGTCCGCCCGGGCGACATGGTCACCGTGGAGATCACCTACGCCGCCCCGCACCACCTGCTGGCCGAGGGCCCGGCGCTCGCGGTGCGCCGCACCCGGGCCGGCGACGCCTGGGAGAAGCGCCGGGCCGTGCCCGCCGCCAAGCCGGCCGGCGTGATGCTGGGCCTGCCGTCGATCGGCGCCCCGGCGGCCCTCCCGCTCGCCGCCCCGGCCGGCGGCGCCTGCTGCGGGGACTGACCCCGACCGACCGACCGCGCCGTGGCGCGGGTGCGGCCCGGCGGGACCTTCCGGTCCTGCCGGGCCGTCCGGCGTTCTTGGCTAGAGTGATCCACATGCTGGTTGCCGCCGCCGTCTGCCCCTGTCCGCCGCTGCTCGTCCCGGAGGTCGCCGCCGGGGCGGCGGCCGAGCTGGAGCCGCTGCGCGCGGCCTGCGACGAGGCGCTCGGGGTGGTGCTCGCGGCCGCGCCGGAGCTGCTGGTGGTGGTCGGCACCGGGGCCGGGGCCGAGGTGTGGACCGAGGGCGGCGCCGGTTCGTTCCACCGGTACGGCGTGCCGCTGGTGGCCGCGCTGCCGGGCGGCCGGGCCGAGGGGCCGGAGCTGGCGCCCTCGCTGACCGTCGGCGCCTGGCTGCTCGGGCGGGCCGGGGTGACCCTGCCGACGCACGCCTGCGCGGTGCCCGCCGACGCGCCCGCCGACCGGATGCTCGGGCTGGGCCGGGGCCTGGCCGGGCTGGCCGACCGGGTCGGGCTGCTGGTGATGGGGGACGGCAGCGCCTGCCGCTCGCTGAAGGCGCCCGGCTACCTGGACGAGCGCGCCGAGGGCTTCGACGCCGGGATCGCCCGGGCGCTGGGCTCGGCGGACACCGCCGCGCTGGCCGCCCTGGACGCGGGTCTGGCCGCCGAGCTGAAGGCCGAGGGCCGGGCGCCCTGGCAGGTGCTGGCCGGCGCCGCCGAGGGCGCCGGCCTCACCGCGCGGCTGGGCTACCAGGACGCGCCGTACGGCGTGGGGTACCTGGTCGCCTCCTGGGGCTGAGCCCGCCGGACCCCGGTCGCCCGGGGCCCGGCCGGCGGCACCGCCGAACGGGTCAGGCGCTCGGGCCCGGGGCGCCGTCCGCCGGGGTGCCGGGACCGCCGGGCTTGTGGGCGAAGTCGTCCACGGCGCCCTTGGCCTTGCTGGTGCCGTGCTCGATCTTCTCGGTGTACTTGCCCTTGGTGGCCTTGTCGATCGCGCCGCCGGCCTTCTCCACCGCGTTCCCGATCTGCTCGCTGTGCTTGCCGGTGAACTCGCTGGCCTTGTCCTTGAGCTCCTCGGCCTTGCCCTTGAGGTTGTCCATCAGACCCATGACGCCTCACCCTTCCTCTCTGTCCCCCTCACAACGTCCGCCGGGGCGGAACCGTTCGCAACGGGACGGGCCGGTCGAAAACGGGTGCAACCGGCCGGGCCGACGGCGGGCCGGCGTTCCCTGGCAGACTTGACCGGTGAGCAGCCCCACCACCGCCCCGTCCGCCCGTCCCCGCGTCGTCTCGGTCGTCGGCGCGACCGCCGCCGGGAAGTCCGACCTGGCCGTCGCCCTGGCCCGCGCCCTCGGCGGCGAGGTGATCAACACCGACTCGATGCAGCTCTACCGCGGCATGGACATCGGCACGGCCAAGCTCACCGAGGAGGAGCGCGGCGGCGTCCCGCACCACCTGCTGGACATCTGGGACGTCACCGAGGCCGCCAGCGTCGCCGAGTACCAGCGGCTGGCCCGGGCCGAGACGGACCGGCTGCTCGCGGCCGGCCGCACCCCCGTCCTGGTCGGCGGCTCCGGCCTGTACGTCCGGGCGGCGATCGACGAGATGGAGTTCCCGGGCACCGACCCGGCGGTCCGCGCCCGGCTGGAGGCGGAGCTGGAGCAGTCCGGCCCGTACGCGCTGCACCGGCGGCTGGCCGAGCTGGACCCGGCCGCGGCCGCGGCGATCCTGACGAGCAACGGGCGGCGGATCGTCCGGGCGCTGGAGGTCATCGAGATCACCGGGCAGCCGTTCACCGCCAACCTGCCGAGCAACACCGCCGTGTACGACGCGGTGCAGATCGGCGTCGCCGTGCCGCGCCCCGAGCTGGACGAGCGGATCACCCTGCGGGTCGACCGGATGTGGCGGGCCGGGCTGCTGGAGGAGGTGCGGGAGCTGGAGGAGGCCGGACTGCGCGAGGGGCGGACGGCCTCCCGGGCGCTCGGCTACCAGCAGGTGCTGGACCACTTCGCGGGCGGGTGCACGGAGGACGAGGCGCGCGCCGAGACGGTCCGCGCGACCAAGCGGTTCGCCCGCCGGCAGGAGTCCTGGTTCCGCCGCGACGACCGGATCCACTGGCTGGCGCGGCCGGCCGGAACCGACCCGGTGGAGCTGCTGGACCGCTCGCTGGAGCTGATCGACCGTCAGGAATCCGCCGTCCGGTAGGCGCTTTCCGGCCATCCGGCGGTGCAGTTGCGCGCGCAGACGGGCGTGCAGGACGGCTTGGCGGTCACGGCCGGATCACGTGATGGCCACGGATCACCCGTCGGCCCCGGTCAGGCCCGGAACGCCACTCTGGACATGCCATCATCGATGTCAGTAAGGGTCGGCCCGGGCGGGCCGGCCGTGTCCGGCCGCGAGTCGCGCACTCGTGTCGAACTGTCAGGGGAGGCCGCGTGTCCACGGGTACCGGCCCCGAAACCGGCGGCCTCGACGCCTCGACGCTGCCCGACCTGCCGGTGCTGCCCGGCCTGGACGCGCCCACCTCCTACGCGGTCGCGCTGCCGGCCCTGGACACCCGCGCCCCCGCCGGCGCGGTGCACGAGCGGGAGATCCGGCCGCGCCGCCGGCTCCGCTGGTGGCAGACCCTGCCGATCGCCCTGCTGGCCACCGCCGGCTCGCTGATGTTCGCCTTCCCGCTGGCCTTCGGTTCGGCCGGGGCCGGGTCGGCGATGATCGGGATGCTCGGCCTGCTGCTCACCGCGGCCTCGCTCGGCTGGGGCGCGATGGCGGCCCGCCACGCGGGGTACAAGTGGCCCGGCCTGCCGCGCCGCGGCACCGGCGAGCGGGCCGGGTGGAAGGCGATCGTGATCTACACGCTGATCGTGCTGGCCGCCTGTGCGCTCGCCCTGTACCGGGTGGTCCGGCTCTCCGGCGGCTGAGCGCGGCGGTTCCGGTCCGCGGAGCGGAACCGGACGGCGCCGATCCGGTTCTCCTCGGTACCATCGGGAGGGTGACCGCATCCTCCGCGCAGCCCGCCGGCCTCCCCTTCCTCAAGGGGCACGGCACCCAGAACGACTTCGTGATCGTCCCCGACCCGGACGGCCGGCTGGCCATCGGCCCCGAGGCCGTGGCCGCGCTGTGCGACCGCCGCGCGGGCATCGGCGGCGACGGGCTGCTGCGCGTGGTGCGCTCCGCCGCCGACCCGGTGGCGGCCGACCAGGCCGACCGCGCCGAGTGGTTCATGGACTACCGCAACTCCGACGGCTCGATCGGCGAGATGTGCGGCAACGGCGTCCGGGTCTTCGCCCGCTACCTGGTGGACGCCGGGCTGGCGAAGCCGGGCGAGCTGCCGGTGGCCACCCGGGCCGGGCTGCGCACCGTGCGGGTCGCCGAGACCGCCGAGGACGGCACGCCCGGCGAGATCACCGTCGACATGGGGCGGGCACTGCTGCCCGGTCCGGACGGGATCGAGGTGTCGGTCGGCGGACGCAGCTGGCCGGCCCTGAACGTCAACATGGGCAATCCGCACGCGGTCGCGTTCGTCGAGAGCCTGGACCACGCCGGGGACCTGCGGACCGCGCCGCCGGTGAGCCCCGGGGGCGTCTACCCGGAGGGCGTCAACGTCGAGTTCGTGGTGGACCGGGGCCCGCGGCACGTCGCGATGCGGGTGCACGAGCGCGGCTCCGGCGAGACCCGCTCCTGCGGCACCGGCGCGTGCGCCGTCGCGGTGGCCGCCGCCCGCCGCGACGGCGTGGACCCGGCGGTCACCGGCGAGGCGGTGACGTACACGGTGGACGTGCTGGGCGGCCGGCTGACGATCACCGAGTACCCGGACGGCCGGGTGGAGAAGACCGGCCCGGCGGTCATCGTGGCCGGCGGCGAGCTGGACCCGGTCTGGTCGGCGCTGATCCGGAGGGCCTGACCTCCAGGCCCGACCCGGTCCGGCCCGTGGGGCCGTCCGGCCCGCTGACCCGCCGTCACCCGGGGGAGGGCGGCCGGTCGTGCGGGCCGGGTCAACAACCGGACCGCGTTTGCCCAATTCGTCCGGGATCGAATCCCCCCGTTCGGGTGAGACCTCTGACGGACGGGAAGCGGGGCCTCGCGGAACGTGCTCTGCTCGGTAGCATGGACCACCGGGTCGGCCCACGCCCCCGGTACTGCTGCCGGAGGTGCCGATGACCATCGAAGCCGGTCAGCCCCTGGCGGGGCAGCCGACGTCCGCACGGCAAGCCGGGCCCAGGCGCCCGCTCGGCGGGCTCGGCCGGGCCGCGCTCGGCCGCGCCGGGCGGGCCGCGCTGCTGGCCACCGGCCGCCCGCCGGTGCCGGACGCCCTCGAACCGCTGGTCCAGGCCCACCGCCGGCACCACCCGCAGGCCGATCTCGGCCTGCTCGGCCGCGCCTACCGGCTGGCCGAGGCGAGCCACCGCGGCCAGAAGCGCAAGAGCGGCGAGCCGTACATCACCCATCCGCTGGCCGTCACCGTGATCCTGGCCCAACTCGGCGCCGGGACGACCACATTGGTCGCCTCGCTGCTCCACGACACGGTCGAGGACACCGAATTGACGCTGGAGCAGGTGGCCGAGGAGTTCGGTCCCGAAGTCGCCTACCTGGTCGACGGGGTGACGAAGCTGGAGAAGGTCGACTTCGGTGCGGCGGCCGAGGCGGAGACCTTCCGCAAGATGCTGGTCGCCACCGGGGACGACGTCCGGGTGATGGTCATCAAGCTCGCCGACCGGCTGCACAACATGCGCACCATCCGGCACATGAAGCCGGCCAGCCAGGTGCGGATCGCCAAGGTCACCCGGGACGTGCTGATCCCGCTGGCCGAGCGGCTCGGCATCCAGGTGCTCAAGGCGGAGCTGGAGGACATCGTCTTCGCCACCCTGCACCCCGAGGAGCACGCCCGCACCCGCGCCCTGCTCGGGCGGCACGAGGCCGGCCCGGACACCCTGCTGGCGCCGTTCGCCCGGAGCCTGGCCCGCCAGCTCGCCGAGGCCGGGATCGCCGCCGAGGTCACCGTCCGCCCCCGGCACTGCGTCTCGCTGCACCGGGTGCTGCTCAAGCGGGACGCCGCCCCCGGGCGGGACGGCCGGCCGCAGGAGCCGCAGCCGGCCGACTTCGGGCGGCTGCTGGTGGTGGTGGAGGAGAACGCCGACTGCTACGCGGTGCTCGGCGAACTGCACACCTGCTGGACACCGCTGCCGGGGGAGTTCAAGGACTTCGTGGCCGCGCCGAAGTTCAACCTCTACCAGTCGCTGCACACCGCGGTGGCGCTGGCCGGCGGCGAGGTGGTCGAGGTGCTGGTGCGCACCCGGCGGATGCACGAGGTCGCCGAGACCGGGGTCGTCGCGCTCGGCGACCCCCGGCAGCCCGGGACCGGCGGCGACCAGCCCCGCGACGAGCTGGACCGCACCGACCCGGCCCGGCCAGGCTGGCTCTCCCGCCTGCTGGAGTGGCAGCAGGAGACCCCGGACCCGGACGCCTTCTGGTCCGCGCTCACCGCCGACCTGGCCGGGGACCGCGAGATCACCGTGGTCACCGAACGCGGCGAAACGCTTCAGCTCCGGGCCGGCGCCACCTGTGTGGACGCCGCCTACCTGCTCGGCGAGCAGACCGGCCACCGCTGCATCGGGGCCCGGGTGAACGGCCGGCTCGCCGCGCTCTCCACCGTCCTCCACGACGGCGACCGGGTGGCCGTCCTCACCGAGGAGACCGCCGGTCCGGCACCGGAGTGGCTGGCGCACGCCCGCACCCCGGCCGCCCGGCTCGCCATCGAACGCTGGCTGGCCGACCACCCGGGCGACCACCCGCCGCGCCGTCCGGTGGTCCGCACCGGACCGTCCGCCGGGCAGCCCGCGCCCCCCGGCCGCCCGGTCGCCGGGGACCGGCCCGCCGCCCCGGTCACCGTGGCCGGCCGCCCCGGGGCGCCCGTCCGGCTGGCCCGCTGCTGCACCCCGGTGCCGCCGGACGAGATCGACGGCTACCCGATCCGCGGCGGCGCGGTCGCCGTGCACCGGGCCGGCTGTCCGGCGGGGGAGCGGATGCGGGCCGACGGGCGCGGCGCCCTGGAGGTCCGCTGGCGTCCCGGCGGCGCCCCGGCGGACGGCTACCGGGCCACCCTGCGGGCCGAGGCGCTGAACCGGCCCCGGCTGCTGGCCGACCTCACGGCCGCCATCTCGGCGGAGGGCGTCGGGATCGTCGCGGCCGAGGTGGAGCCGCCGCAGGAGCTGCGGGTGCGGCACACCTACACCGTCGAGCTGCCGGACCCGGCCGCGCTGGCCGCCGTGCTGCGGGCCATGCTGCGGGTCTCCGGGGTGTACGACGTGGAGCGCCCGCACGCCCCCGCGGGCGGAGGCCCCGGCCGTGCCCCGCACGCCCCGGCGGACGCCCCGGCACGGCCGGAGGAAATGCGGATGACCCGCGCCCGCCCGGCGTGCGACCATCATGGGGAATTCACGGCCGGACCGCGGCGTTGACCGGGCGGAGGAGTCTCAGCCCGGACCGCGGCCCCGAGGGGTAGCTCACACCTCGCCCGAGTGGTAGACGGGGCGGCAGCTGGGCAGACTCCGGGCACGACCGTCCGTACGGTCGCGCACAGGCCACCCGTTCCCAGCAGCCAAAGGACAGAATGACCTCCACGTTCGACACCCGCGACCACGCCGACGCCCCGCGCCGCCTCGACGGTCTGCGGGCGGAAGCCCTCATGGACGAGGACCTCGCGGCCATCGACGAGGACCTCGGCCACCACTTCGACGGCGACCAGTACGACCGCAGCGAGCGCGCCGCGCTGCGTCGTGTCGCCGGCCTCTCCACCGAACTCCAGGACGTCACCGAGGTCGAGTACCGCCAGCTGCGCCTGGAGCGCGTGGTGCTCGTCGGCGTCTGGACCGACGGCACGCTGGAGGAGGCGGAGAACTCGATGGCCGAGCTCGCCGCACTGGCCGAGACGGCCGGCTCCGAGGTGCTGGACGGCGTCATCCAGCGCCGTGACAAGCCCGACGCGGCCACCTACATCGGCTCCGGCAAGGCGCAGGAGCTGCGCGACATCGTCGCCTCCACCGGGGCGGACACCGTGGTCTGCGACGGTGAGCTCACCCCCGGCCAGCTGATCCACCTGGAGGACGTGGTCAAGGTCAAGGTCGTCGACCGGACGGCCCTGATCCTGGACATCTTCGCCCAGCACGCCAAGTCCCGCGAGGGCAAGGCGCAGGTCTCGCTCGCGCAGATGCAGTACATGCTGCCGCGCCTGCGCGGCTGGGGCCAGTCGCTCTCCCGGCAGATGGGTGGCGGTGGCTCCGGCTCGTCCGGCGGCGGCATGGCGACCCGCGGTCCCGGTGAGACCAAGATCGAGACCGACCGGCGCCGGATCCGCGAGAAGATGGCGAAGCTCCGCAAGGAGATCGCCGACATGAAGAAGGGCCGCGACACCAAGCGCCAGGAGCGCCGGCGCCACCAGGTGCCGTCGGTGGCCATCGCCGGCTACACCAACGCCGGGAAGTCCTCCCTGCTCAACCGGCTCACCGGCGCGGGCGTGCTGGTGGAGAACGCGCTGTTCGCCACCCTCGACCCGACCGTGCGCCGGGCGCAGACCCCGAGCGGCCGGGTCTACACCCTGGCCGACACCGTCGGCTTCGTCCGGCACCTGCCGCACCACCTGGTCGAGGCGTTCCGCTCCACCATGGAGGAGGTCGGCGACGCCGATCTCATCCTGCACGTGGTGGACGGCTCGCACCCCGAGCCGGAGACGCAGCTGGCCGCCGTACGCGAGGTGGTCGTCTCGGTCGACGCGCAGAACGTGCCGGAGATCGTGGTGATCAACAAGGCCGACGCGGCCGATCCGCACGTCCTGCAGCGCCTGCTGCGCCGCGAGCCGCACGCCATCGTGGTGTCGGCCCGCACCGGCGAGGGCATCGACGAGCTGCTCAAGCTCATCGACGACGAGCTGCCGCGCCCGGCCGTCGAGGTGCACGCGCTCGTGCCGTACACCCAGGGCGCGCTGGTGTCCCGGGTGCACGCCGAGGGCGAGCTGCTCTCCGCCGAGCACACCGGCGAGGGCACCCTGCTGCACGCCAAGGTGCCGGCCGAGCTGGCCGCAGAGCTGGAGCACTTCGCGGTGGCGCTGACGCCGCAGGGCTGAGCCGCCGCACCGCGCGAACAGGCCCCGGTTCCCTCCCGTGAGGGGGAACCGGGGCCCGTCCCGTTGCCGGCGGCCCGGCTACTTCTTCTTCGCGATCCAGTCCAGCGCCTGCTTGGCGACCGTCTCCAGGTAGGGCCCGCTCAGGGAGGTGTGCTCCTGGGTGCCGATCGAGGTGTTGGAGACCAGCGCGAGCTTCCCGTCCGGCATCGGCGCGAACCAGCCGCCGCCGCTGGAGCCCTGGGTCATGTTGCAGCCTATGGTGAGCATCGACGGGCGCTTCGGGTCGAAGGAGAGCCGGGTCGGCTTCCCGCCCTCGCACTTGTAGAGCTCCTGGCCGTCGAACGGCTTGTACAGCGGGTAGCCGACCGCCGTGACGGCGAGCTTGTCGCGCGGCGCGTCGAACCAGACCGGGACGGCGCCGCCGACCGTCTCCTCCAGCGACTTGCCGGTGTCGTTCTGGTTGCTCACCCGCATGATCGCGAAGTCGTACTGGTTCGCCGCGTCCCCGGTGCCGCCGCCCTCGACCAGCCACTGCGGCGAGGTCACCACGTCCTTGGCCCACCAGGTGCCGAGCGGCGCCAGCTCGGCCAGCGGGGCCTTCTTCCCGCCGCTGGAGGCGCCCGAGTTGTTGTAGGCGGGGACGAAGACGAGGTCCTTGAAGTAGTTGCCGCCCTTGCCCGGGTGGACGCAGTGGCCGGCCGTCCAGACCAGGTTGCTCTTCCCGGGGTGCGCCGGGTCCTGGATCACGGTGGCCGAGCAGTTGCCGCGGCCGCCCTCGGCCGAGAAGAAGACCTTGCCGGAGGGCTGCTTGGTGTACGGGCGCGGAACCGTCACGGCCTTCACCACCGGCGGCTCGGGATCGGTGACCCCGGCGTCGTCGGCGGGCTTGGCGGTGGGCGGCGCCGGGTCGGCCGGCTTGGAGTCGCCCATCTTGTCCGGGTTCCAGAAGTCCTTGACGATCGGGTTGTTGAAGACGTGCTTGGACGCCCAGTTGTCCCAGTCCTCGAACTTCCACTTCGTCAGGTCGTCCCAGCTCTTCGGCAGGCCCTCCAGCAGGCCGGTCGGAAGGCCCGAGGGCAGGGTGATGCCGCCGATCACGCCACTGCCGCCCCCCGCGGCGGTGGCGGAGGCGGACGTGCCGGAGCCGCCGGAGGGCGGTGGCGCGGCGGTGCCCCCGCCCGAAGGCCCGTCCGGGCCGCAGGCGGTGACGGCGAACAGGGTCCCCGCGGCGAGGAGCGCCGCCGCGGCTGACCGGTGGATCGCTGGCATGGTGCTGTCCCCCTGGTAGTTCGGTGTGGGCGGCGGACCGCCGTCCTGGAGTCTGCCACTGGCCACCAGGACGGCCCCGGGCGGCCCCCGGGTTCCGCCGCCGCGCGGGGGTCACCGATCCGTGATCCGCAGGGGCGGCCCGTCGCGCGGCGAACGGCCCGCCTTCCCTTCCGGGCGGAACAATCACCGATCTTCACCCGGACGAGTGAGCGGTCCTTGTGATCACCCCTCAGGGATAGGTAACCCTTACCTGACGCGACGGTGCGAGCGCCCGGCAGTTCCCTCCACCCCCTGCGCGTCGGCACTCCACGCGTCTCAAGGAGCAGCATTGAGCACCGCCCTGACCGGAGCCCCGCCCCGACTCCCGGCCCGCCGCCCCGCCGCCACCGCGGCCCCGGCCCCCTGCGACCGGCTGCTCCACCCGGACCCGGCCGTCGCCGCCGAACAGGCCGCCCTGGAGGCCCTGCTGCGCTGCTGGGCCCGCGAGACCGGCGCCACCCCCGGCCCCGACGGGTACCTGCGGATCGCCGTCCTCGGCGGCGCCGCCCGGCTCTCCGCCCCGGTCCGGCACTGGTCGCCGGCCGGCTGGCACCGGTTCGGCCCGGCCACCCTCGCGGCCGGCGAGGCCGCCGGGGCCGGGGACCTCGGCGACGACGCCCCGGTGGACGCCGTCACCGCCGCCGCCCTGCTCGCCGCCGCGGCCGCCGACCGGCCCGACCCCGGGCAGATCGCCGACCTCGCCGCACGGGTCGCCGACTCGGTGGTCCGCACCGCCGACATCCTCGCCCACCACCGCGCCGCCACCGCCCCGGTGCCCGGCGGACCGGAGCGCTCGGAGTTCCTCGCCGCCGAGCAGTCCCTGCTGCTCGGCCACCCGATGCACCCCACCCCGAAGAGCCGCGACGGCCTCGGCCCCGCCCAGAGCGCCGCCTACTCGCCCGAACTGCACGGCTCCTTCCAACTGCACTGGTGGGCCGTCGACCGCGAGCTGCTCGCAGCCGGCTCCGCCGTCGCCGAGGACGCCGAGCGGATCACCGCCCGGCTGCTCGACGACCCCGGCCTGCTGCCGCCCGGCACCGCCGCCCTGCCGCTGCACCCCTGGCAGGCCCGTGAACTCGCCCACCGCCCCGCCGTCGCGGCGCTGCTCGCCGAGGGCCGGCTGCACGACCTCGGCCCGGCCGGCGACCCCTGGTACCCCACCTCCTCGGTGCGCACCGTCTACCGGCCCGGCACCCCCTGGATGCTCAAGCTCTCCCTCGGCCTGCGGATCACCAACTCCCGCCGGGAGAACCTCCGCAAGGAACTGCACCGCGGCCTGGAGATGCACCGGCTGCTGGAGAGCGGCCTCGGCGCCGAGTGGCGGGCCGTCCACCCCGGCTTCGACATCGTCCGCGACCCCGCCTGGATCGGCGTCGACCACCCCGGCCTCGGGGACCCCGGCGGCCTGGACACCGTGCTGCGGGCTCAGCCCTTCGCCCCCGGGGACCGCGCCTACTGCGTGGCCGGGCTGGTCGCCGAACGTCCGCACACCGCCCGCGCCGGCACGGACGCCGCCGTCCCCTCCCGGCTGGGCGACCTGCTGCGCCGGCTCGCCGCCCGCACCGGACGCCCACTGCCCACGGTGACCGCCGAATGGTTCCTGCGCTACCTCGACGCCGTCGTCCTGCCCGTCCTCTGGCTGGACGGCGTGGGCGGCATCGCCCTGGAGGCCCACCAGCAGAACAGCCTGGTGCTGCTGGACGCCGCCGGCTGGCCGGAGGGCGGCCGCTACCGCGACAACCAGGGCTACTACTACCGGCGGAGCGCCGCCGACCGGCTCGCCGCCCGGCTGCCCGGCCTCGGCGCGCACAGCGACACCTTCCTCGACGACCCGGTGATCGACCACCACTTCGCCTACTACCTGGGCATCAACCACGTGCTCGGACTGGTCGGCGCGCTCGGCTCCCAGCAACTCGCCGACGAGGCCGTCCTACTGGCCGCGCTCCGGCGCTTCCTCACCGGGCCCGCCGCCACCGCCACCGGCTCCGCGCTGCCCGGCCTGCTGCTGGACGCGCCGACCCTGCCCTGCAAGGCCAACCTGCTCACCCGGATCCACGGACTGGACGAACTGGTCGGGCCGGTCGCCACCCAGTCCGTGTACGTCGACATCCCCAACCCGGTGGCCGGCGCATGAGCGCCACCGGCACGACGGCCCGGCCGGGCACGGCCGGGGACCCGGCAGGGTGGGGCCCGATGCCCACCCCCGCCGGGGAGTTCCGGCTGCGCGGCGTCCGGCTCCCCGCCGACCTCGCCCTGCTCACCGGCTGGATGAACGACCCCGAGGTCGCCGCCTTCTGGGAACTCGCCGGCCCGCCCGTCGTCACCGAACGGCACCTGCGCGGCCAACTCGACGGCGACGGGCACAGCCTGCCCTGCCTCGGCCTGCTCGACGGCACCCCGATGAGCTACTGGGAGGTCTACCGGGCCGACCTCGACCCGCTCGCCGCGCACTACCCGGCCCTGCCCCACGACACCGGCCTCCACCTGCTGCTCGGCCCCGCCGGCAGCCGCGGCCGGGGCCTCGGCGCCACCCTGCTCGCCGCCCTCGCCGACCGCCTGCTGCGGGACCGGCCGCGCTGCACCCGGGTGGTCGCCGAACCCGACGTCCGCAACCGGCGCTCCGTCCACGCCTTCCGCCGGGCCGGCTTCCGGCTCGCCGCCGAACTCGACCTGCCCGGCAAACGGGCCGCCCTGATGGTCCGCGACCGCACCCCGCACCCCGCCTAGGACTGCACCGCCTCATGGACACCCCCGCACCCCCGCCCGGGCCGTACGACCTGCTCGGCGTCGGCATCGGCCCGTTCAACCTCTCGCTCGCCGCGCTCGCCGAGCCCGTCCCCGGCCTGCGCACCCTCTTCTGCGACCGGCGCCCGGAGTTCCGCTGGCACCCCGGGATGCTCGTCGACGGCGCCCGGATGCAGGTGCCGTTCCTCGCCGACCTGGTCTCCCTGGTCGACCCGACAAGCCCGTGGTCCTTCCTCAACCACCTGCGCGAGCAGGACCGGCTGTTCCCCTTCTACTTCACCGAACGGTTCCAGCTCACCCGCCACGAGTACGACCACTACTGCCGCTGGGCCGCCGAACGGCTGGCCAACTGCCGCTTCGGCACCGAGGTCACCGCCCTGCACTGGACCGGCGACCGGTACCACGCCGAACTGCGCGGGAGCGCGGGCGGGCGGGTGCGCACCGTCGAGGCGCGCAACGTCGTGCTCGGCGTCGGCACCCTGCCGGTGCGGCCCGCCGCCTTCGCCGCCCTCGACGGCCACCCCCGGGTCTTCCACTCCGCCGACTACCTCGACCGCCGCGCCGCCCTGGCCGGCGCCCGGGACATCACCGTCGTCGGCAGCGGGCAGTCCGGCGCCGAGGTCTTCCTCGACCTGCTGCGCCGCCACGACGGCGACGGCGTGCGGCTGCGCTGGCTCACCCGCACCCGGGCGCTGGCCCCGATGGAGTACTCCAAACTCGGCCTGGAGCACTTCACCCCCGACTACACCCGGTACTTCCACGGCCTGCCGGCGGCGGTGCGCGACGGCCTGGTCGAGGCCCAGTGGCAGCTGCACAAGGCCGCCTCCGCCGAGACCCTCGCCGAGATCCACGACCACCTCTACGCGCGCACCGTCGGCCGGGCGGTCGGCGAGGCACCGGTCGAGATCACCCCCGGCACCGCCGTCACGGACGCCCGCTCCGGGCCCTGCGGCGGGCTCGAACTCGACTGCCGGCACACCGACTCCGGCACCGGTCACGTGCTGCGCACCGACGCCGTGGTGCTCGCCACCGGCTACCGGGCCGCCCGCCCGGCCGCCCTGGAACCGCTCGCCCACCTCGTCGACTGGGACGCCGCGGGCCGCTACCGGGTCGGCCTGGACCACCGGGTGGCCACCCTGCCGGAGGTCACCGGCGGGCTGTACGTCCAGAACGGCGAGCTGCACACCCACGGGGTGGGCACCCCCGACCTGGGCCTCGGCGCGCACCGTGCCGCGGTGATCCTCAACGCCGTCACCGGGCGGACCGTCCACCGGCTGCCGCAGCGCACCGCCTGGACCGGCTTCGCGCCGCCGGCCGCACCCGTTCCCGTCCCCGCCCGCCCCCGACCCCAGGAGCCGACCCGTGCCGCAACCGCCGGCCGCTGAACCGCCGCTGTACCTGCCGCCGCAGCTCACCGCCGGGCCCTGGCAGCGGGCCGGCCGCGCACTGCTGGCCAAGATGCTCGGCGAGTTCGCCTACGAGGAGCTCGTCGCCCCCGTCGGGACCGGCCCCGACGGCTACGCGCTCAAGCTGCCCGGGGCCGAGTACCGCTTCACCGCCCGGCGCGGCGCCTACGACAGCTGGCACGTCGACCCCGGCTCCGTCGGCTGCGACGCGCCCGGCGGCCCCGACCCGCTGCGCTTCCTCATCCACGCCCGGCACGCCCTCGGCCTGCGCGGCGACACCACCGGCCACCTGCTGCGCGAACTCACCGCCACGCTGACCGCCGACGCCCACCTGCTCGCCACCGGGCTCACCGCCGCCGAACTCGCCGACCTCGGCCACACCGAGCTGGAGGGCCGGCAGGGCGGCCACCCGTGGATCGTCCCCAACAAGGGCCGGATCGGCTTCTCCGCCGCGGACGCCGCCCGCTGGGCCCCCGAGGCCCGCACCCCGCGCCCACTGCCCTGGATCGCCGTCCACCGCCGGCTCGCCGAGTACCGGGGCGTGGCCGGCCTCGCCGACCCCGCGTCGCTGTACCGCCGCGAGCTCGACGACCCGGACGCGCTGCGCGCCCCGCTCGGCGCCGCCGCCGACGACTACCTGCTGCTGCCGGTGCACCCCTGGCAGTGGGACGAGACCGTGCTGCCGCTGTTCGCGCCGTGGATCGCCTCCGGCGAGATCGTCCCGCTCGGCACCGACGGCGACCTGCGGCTGCCCCAGCAGTCGATCCGCTCGTTCTTCAACGAGAGCCGCCCGGAGCGCTGCACCGTCAAGCTGCCGCTCGCCATCCTCAACACCCTGGTCTGGCGCGGCCTGCCCACCGAGCGCACCCGGGCCGCACCCGCCGTCACCGCCTGGATCCACGGGCTGCGCGACGCCGACCCGTTCCTGCGCGACGAGTGCCGGGTGGTGCTGCTCGGCGAGATCGCCTCCGTCACCGTCGACCACCCGCTCTACCGCGAGCTGCCCGAGGCGCCGTACCAGTACAAGGAACTGCTCGGCGCGATCTGGCGCGAGCCGCTCGGCCCCGCGCTGGCGCCCGGCGAACGCGCCCGCACCCTGGCGGCGCTGCTGCAGACCGGCCGCGACGGGCGGCCGCTCGCCGCCGAGCTGATCGCCCGCTCCGGGCTCGCCCCCGCCGCGTGGACCGCCCGGCTGTTCGCCGCGCTGCTGCCGCCGCTGCTGCACTTCCTCTACCGGTACGGCCTGGTCTTCTCCCCGCACGGCGAGAACGCCATCGTCGTCTTCGACGAGCGGGACGTGCCGGTCCGGCTGGCGGTCAAGGACTTCGTCGACGACGTCAACCTCAGCGACCAGGACCTCCCGGAGCTGCGCGGCCTGCCCGCCGAGGTGGACGAGGTGCTGCTGCGCGAGGACCCGCAGGGCCTGTGCCAGTTCCTGCACTCCGGGCTCTTCATCGGGGTGTTCCGCTACCTGGCGCCGCTGCTGGAGGCGCGGACCGGCCTGGCCGAGGCGGAGTTCTGGGCGCTGCTGCGCGCCGAGGTGCTGCGCCACCAGGCGCGATTCCCGGAACTCGGTGACCGGTTCGCGCTGTTCGACCTGTTCCGGCCGAGGATCGACCGGCTCTGCCTGAACCGCAACCGGCTGCTGCTGGACGGCTACGGGGACCGCCCGCACCGCCCGCACGCCGCCCGGCATGGCACGGTGCCCAACCCGCTCGCCGAGGACGGGGCGGCGCCGTTGCCCGGACAACGGGACCGGATTGTCACCCCCGCCCCGTAGGGTGGGAGGGTCATGACGAACGACTCCGAATCCCAGCTCCCCGCCGAGGACGCCGACCCGGCCGGGAGTTCCGAGGACGCCCCGGTCGAGGCCGTCCCCCGCGCCCGCGTCCCCGAGCTGCTGCACGCCGCGGTCGCGGCCGTCGGCGGCGTCGAGCGCCCCGGCCAGCTCCGGATGGCCGAGGCCGTCGCCGATGCCGTCGACCACGACGAGCACCTGCTGGTGCAGGCCGGCACGGGCACCGGAAAGTCCCTCGCCTACCTGGTGCCGGCGCTCGCCCACGGGGACCGCGTGGTGGTCGCGACCGCCACACTGGCGCTCCAGCGCCAGCTCGTCGAGCGGGACTTGCCGCGCACCGTGGAGGCGCTCCACCCGGTGCTGCGGCGCCGTCCGCTGTTCGCGATGCTCAAGGGCCGCTCCAACTACCTGTGCCTGCACCGGGCCAACGAGGGCACCCCGAGCGACGAGGGCGAGGGCCTGTTCGACCCGGTCGAGGCGATGGGCGGGCCGGCCGGCAAGCTCGGCCAGGAGGTGCTCCGGCTGCGCGACTGGGCCGACGAGACCGAGACCGGCGACCGGGACGACATGACCCCCGGCGTCTCCGACCGGGCCTGGGCCCAGCTCTCGGTCACCTCGAAGGAGTGCCTGGGCGCCACCCGCTGCGCGTACGGGCAGGAGTGCTTCGCGGAGAAGGCGCGCGAGCGGGCCAAGCTCGCCGACGTGGTGGTCACCAACCACGCGATGCTCGCGATCGACGCGATCGAGGGCGCGCCGGTGCTGCCCGAGCACGGGCTGCTGATCATCGACGAGGCCCACGAGCTGGTCAACCGGGTCACCGGCGCGGCCACCGCCGAGCTGACCGTCGGCGCGGTGAACCGCGCGGTCAAGCGGGCCGCCCGGCTCGCCAACGAGAAGGCCGTGGACGCGCTCCAGGCCGCCGCCGAGAACTACCACGGCCTGATGGAGACCGCCCAGCCCGGCCGGGTCGAGGAGCTGCCCGAGTACCTCGGGTACGCCGTCACCGCGATCCGGGACGCCGCCCGGCAGGTGATCACCTCGCTCGGCGAGACCAGGGACAAGGGGCTCAGCGACGAGGACGCCGTGCGCAAGCAGGCGATGGCCTCCGCCGAGGCGCTGCACGAGACCGCCGACCGGCTGCTCCAGGACTCCGAGTACGACGTCGTCTGGATCGAGCGCAGCGACCGCTACGGGCTGGGCACCGCCTCGCTGCGGGTCGCCCCGCTGAGCGTCTCCGGGCTGCTGCGCGAGGGCCTGTACAAGGAACGCTCGGTGGTGCTCACCTCGGCCACCCTCAAGCTCGGCGGGGACTTCAACGGCGTGGCGGCCTCGGTCGGCCTGCCCTCCGAGGCCCGGCTGCCGGACGTCCGCACCGCGGGCGACAACCCGGAGGCGGCGGGTGCGGGCTTCGGCGACGAGCCGGTGCCGCACTGGCGGGGGATCGACGTCGGCTCGCCGTTCAAGTACCCCAAGCAGGGCATCCTGTACGTCGCCAGGCATCTGGCCGACCCCGGGCGGGATCCCGAACGGCCGGACATGCTGGACGAGTTGGCCGAGCTGATCGGCGCGGCCGGCGGGCGCACGCTCGGGCTGTTCTCCTCGATGCGCGGTGCCCAGACGGCCGCCGAGGCGATGCGGGAGCGGCTGGACCACCGGATCCTGCTCCAGGGGGAGGACACCCTGGGCGAGCTGATCCGTGAGTTCGCCTCGGACGCGACCACCTGCCTGTTCGGCACGCTGTCGCTCTGGCAGGGCGTGGACGTGCCCGGGTCGGCGTGCCAGCTGGTGGTGATGG
Organism: Kitasatospora sp. NPDC059462; assembly: GCF_042749955.1. Lineage (NCBI taxonomy): Bacteria > Bacillati > Actinomycetota > Actinomycetes > Kitasatosporales > Streptomycetaceae > Kitasatospora > Kitasatospora sp. NPDC059462. Next base: position 59,481 of record NZ_JBHYUU010000017.1, read on the forward strand.
ACCGGATCCCGTTCCCGCGTCCGGACGACCCGCTGATGAGCGCCCGGCAGAAGGACGTGGAACAGCGCGGCGGGAACGGCTTCATGGCCGTCGCGGCCACCCACGCGGCGCTGCTGATGGCGCAGGGCGCGGGCCGGCTGGTGCGCGCGGCGGACGACCGGGGCGTGGTGGCGGTGCTCGATCCGCGGGTGGAGACCAAGCGGTACGGCGGCTTCTTCCGCTCCTCGATGCCGGAGTTCTGGTACACCACGGACCGCAACCAGGTGCGCCGCTCGCTCGCGGCGATCGACGCCTCGGCGGCCCCGGTGCGGCCGGTGGTGAAGCGGGGCTGAGACGGGCCGGAGGGGCTCCGCGCGGTCTGCGGGGAGCCCCTTCCCGTCCGGGGGCGCCTGGTGGGCCGGGGGCGGCGGTCAGAGCCGGCGGAGCACCGCCACGACCTTGCCCAGGATGGTCGCGTTGTCGCCGTTGATCGGCTCGTAGGCCGGATTGTGCGGCATCAGCCAGATCCGGCCGTCCTCGCGCTTGAGGCGCTTGACGGTGGCCTCGCCGTCGATCATCGCGGCCACGATGTCGCCGTTCTCGGCGACGGGCTGGCGGCGGACGGTGACCCAGTCGCCGTCGCAGATGGCCGCCTCGATCATCGAGTCGCCGCGCACGGTGAGCGCGAACAGCTCGCCCTCGCCGACCAGCTGGCGCGGCAGCGGGAAGACGTCCTCGACCGTCTGCTCGGCCAGGATCGGCCCGCCGGCGGCGATCCGGCCGACCAGCGGCACGTAGGAGGTGGAGGGGCGCCCGGCGGTCTCGGCGGTGTTCGGCCGGGCCACCTCGACGCCGCGGACCTCGTAGGCGCGCGGGCGGTGCGGGTCCCGGCGGAGGAAGCCCTTGCGCTCCAGCGCCATCAGCTGGTGGGCCACCGACGAGGTGCTGGACAGGCCGACGGCCTGGCCGATCTCGCGCATGGACGGCGGGTAGCCGCGCCGCTGGACGGAATCCCGGATGACCTCGATCACCCGGCGCTGGCGCTCGGTGAGGCCGGCCTCGTCGGTGCGGATGCCGGGCGGGCGGCCGGGCGCCGAACGGGCGGGGGCGGGGTGGGCGTCGTCCAGCGCGGGGGAGTGTTCGATGGGCTGGTCCGGAACGCGGCCGACGCCGGCGAGGCCCGGGCCCGGGAGGCGGTGGTCTTCGCTACGGTCCATGGTGATGTCCACACTCTGCTGATTCGTGGTGCGCTGCCCCACCTTGAGCTGGGAGTGTTCCTGCACCGGGATGGTGTTGCTTTCGACGGTGTTCACGGCGGCCCCTCTCGACGGCTGTCCTCTCCTTTTTCCAGCCCAACGCACCTCGTATCGAAAGGTTGCGCCAAACACACGTTCGAGTGAATTATTCGGGAGTTGGCTGACTCGATCAAGGCTTTGTTGTACATCGATTAAATGTTCGATCCGAAGGCGTCCCCGGAATCTTAGTCCGCGCCGACACGCCCGTGGGCCGACTTCCGCCACAGACCTAGATGTAGTGGCTACAGTCCTCTCCGTGGCCCAGTACTTGTGGTCGAGGCCTCAAGATCGGGTTGCTACCAGCGCCCCCGGATCGCATAGACTCGACCAGTCCGCACGTCCTGCCAGGGAGGGATCCTCAGGTGCACTGCCCCTTCTGCCGGCACTCCGACAGCCGCGTCGTCGACAGCCGGACCACCGAGGACGGCAGCTGCATCCGCCGTCGTCGGCAGTGCCCGGACTGCGGCCGCCGCTTCACCACGGTGGAGACGGCCGCCCTGATGGTCATCAAGCGCAGCGGCGTCACCGAGCCGTTCTCCCGGGAGAAGGTCATCTCCGGCGTCCGCAAGGCCTGCCAGGGCCGCCCGGTCACCGAGGACGCCCTCGCCCAGCTCGGCCAGCGGGTCGAGGAGTGCGTGCGGGCCACCGGCAACGCCGAGCTCACCACCCATGACGTCGGGCTGGCCATACTCGGCCCGCTGAAGGAACTCGACGTCGTCGCCTACCTGCGCTTCGCCAGCGTCTACCAGGCGTACGACGGACTGGAAGACTTCGAGGCCGCCATCGCGGAACTCCGCGCCGAGCGGCCCGCCCCCGCGGCGGACGGCACTCCGGTGTCCGTCGCCGCCGCCGCGCCCTAGCAGGCCCGGCCCCTTCACCGGCCCCTTCCCGGGGTCGGCAGCACCCCCCGGCCCCCGCAAGGGCCGACGTGTGCCCGAAAACGGCGCACAGACCATGACAAACCGTGCGCGGCCGGCGAGGACTCCCGCCTGCCCGCACACCGGAAGAGCGAACCAGCCGTGCCCGGACTTTTCGGGGCACTCCGGGCGTTTGCCCAACCAGGAGGAGGAACAGAAGTGACAGACACCACGAGCGGTTCCGCACGCGGGTCGAAGTCCGACAAGACGGCGGCCAAGGCCGGCGCCGGCAAGGCCCCCAAGGGCGGGCTGAAGATCGGGCGCATCTACACCACTCCTGGCGTGCACCCGTACGACGAGGTCCGCTGGGAGCGGCGCGACGTCGTGATGACCAACTGGCGCGACGGCTCGATCAACTTCGAGCAGCGCGGCGTCGAGTTCCCCGACTTCTGGTCGGTGAACGCGGTCAACATCGTCACGTCCAAGTACTTCCGCGGCGCCGTGGGCACCCCGCAGCGCGAGTGGAGCCTCAAGCAGATCATCGACCGCGTGGTGCTCACCTACCGCGCCGCCGGGGAGAAGAACGGCTACTTCGCCACCCCGGACGACGCCGAGGTGTTCGAGCACGAGCTGACCCACGCCCTCCTCCACCAGGTGTTCAGCTTCAACTCGCCGGTCTGGTTCAACGTCGGCACCAAGCAGCCCCAGCAGGTCTCCGCCTGCTTCATCCTGTCCGTCGACGACTCCATGGAGTCGATCCTCGACTGGTACAAGGAAGAGGGCATGATCTTCAAGGGCGGCTCCGGCGCCGGTCTGAACCTCTCCCGGATCCGCTCCAGCAAGGAGCTGCTCTCCTCCGGCGGCAACGCCTCCGGCCCGGTCTCCTTCATGCGCGGCGCCGACGCCTCCGCCGGCACCATCAAGTCCGGCGGCGCCACCCGCCGCGCGGCCAAGATGGTCGTCCTGGACGTCGACCACCCGGACGTCGAGGCCTTCATCGAGACCAAGGTGAAGGAGGAGGAGAAGATCCGCGCCCTGCGCGACGCGGGCTTCGACATGGACCTCGGCGGGGACGACATCACCTCCGTCCAGTACCAGAACGCCAACAACTCGGTCCGCGTCAGCGACGAATTCATGACCGCCGTCGAGAACGGCACCGAATTCGGCCTGCGCGCCCGGATGACCGGCGAGGTCATCGAGACCGTCGACGCGAAGAAGCTCTTCCGCAAGATGGCCGAGGCCGCCTGGGCCTGCGCCGACCCCGGCATCCAGTACGACTCCGTCATCAACCACTGGCACACCTGCCCGGAGTCGGGCCGGATCAACGCGTCCAACCCCTGCTCCGAGTACATGCACCTGGACAACTCCAGCTGCAACCTCGCCTCGCTCAACCTCATGAAGTTCCTCCGCGACGACGACTCGTTCGACGCCGCGACCTTCGCCAAGGTCGTCGAGCTGGTCATCACCGCGATGGACATCTCCATCTGCTTCGCGGACTTCCCGACGGAGAAGATCGGCGAGACCACCCGCGCCTACCGCCAGCTGGGCATCGGCTACGCCAACCTCGGCGCCCTGCTGATGGCCACCGGCCACGCCTACGACAGCGCGGGCGGCCGCGCCCTGGCCGGCTCCATCACTTCGCTGATGACCGGTACCGCCTACCGCCGCGGTGCCGAACTCGCCGGTGTGGTCGGCCCGTACGACGGCTACGCCCGCAACGCCGCCCCGCACCAGCGGGTCATGAAGCAGCACGCGGACGCCTCGAAGGCCGCCGTCTCCTTCGACGACCTGGACGCCCCGGTCTGGGCCGCGGCCACCGAGGCCTGGAACGACGTGCTCCGGATCGGCGCGCAGAACGGTTTCCGCAACGCCCAGGCGTCGGTGCTCGCCCCGACCGGCACCATCGGCCTGATGATGGACTGCGACACCACCGGCGTGGAGCCGGACCTCGCGCTGGTCAAGTTCAAGAAGCTGGTCGGCGGCGGCTCGATGCAGATCGTCAACGGCACCGTCCCGCGCGCCCTGAAGCGCCTCGGCTACCAGGGCGAGCAGATCGAGGCGGTCGTCGCGCACATCGCCGAGCACGGCAACGTGGTCGACGCGCCGGGCCTGAAGACCGAGCACTACGAGGTCTTCGACTGCGCCATGGGCGAGCGCTCCATCTCCCCGATGGGCCACGTCCGGATGATGGCCGCGATCCAGCCGTGGATCTCCGGCGCCATCTCCAAGACGGTGAACATGCCGGCCTCCGCGACCGTCGAGGACGTCGAGGAGATCTACTTCGAGGCCTGGAAGATGGGCGTCAAGGCGCTCGCCATCTACCGCGAGAACTCGAAGGTCGGCCAGCCGCTCTCGGCCAAGAAGAAGGACGAGAAGGCCGAGGAGGCCCCGGCCGCCGCGGTCGAGAAGGTCGTCGAGTACCGCCCGGTCCGCAAGCGCCTGCCCAAGGGCCGCCCGGGCATCACCACCTCCTTCACGGTCGGTGGCGCCGAGGGCTACATGACCGCCAACTCCTACCCGGACGACGGCCTCGGCGAGGTCTTCCTGAAGATGTCCAAGCAGGGTTCGACCCTCGCGGGCATGATGGACGCCTTCTCCATCGCCGTCTCGGTCGGCCTGCAGTACGGCGTGCCGCTGGAGACCTACGTCTCGAAGTTCACCAACATGCGCTTCGAGCCGGCCGGTCTGACCGACGACCCGGACGTGCGGATGGCGCAGTCGATCGTCGACTACATCTTCCGCCGCCTGGCGCTGGACTTCCTGCCGTTCGAGACCCGCTCGGCGCTCGGCATCCACTCCGTCGAGGAGCGCCAGCGTCACCTGGAGACCGGGTCCTACGAGCCGCTGGAGGCCGAGGAGGAGCTGGACACCGAGACGCTCGCCCAGTCCGCCCCGGTCGCCCCCGCCGTCAAGCCGGCCGCCGCCCCGGCCCCGGCCCCGAAGGCCACCCCGGCCCAGGCCCACAACTCGACCGAGCTGATCGAGATCCAGCTGGGCCTAAACGCCGACGCGCCGCTCTGCTTCTCCTGCGGCACCAAGATGCGCCGCGCCGGCAGCTGCTACCTCTGCGAGGGCTGCGGCTCCACCAGCGGCTGCAGCTGAGCACGGCCCGCACCTCCCGGTGAGGTGAGCCACCGCTGAAGGCGGGGCGAGGACATGACGTCCTCGCCCCGCCTTCAGTCGTTTGTGTCAACCAGGGTTGACGCCGACCCACTGTCAACCTAGGTTGACATCATGAGCGAGAGCGGAGAGCTGGCGGCCGCGGCCGGCAGCCGGGATCCGGCGGTGGGGCTCCGGGCCGTCCGGGCCCTGCGGGACCTGGCGGACCGGCTGGAGGCGCTGCAGGTCACGAGCGCGCGGGGGCAGGGCTGGTCGTGGCAGGAGATCGCGACCTGCCTGGGGGTGACCCGGCAGGCGGTGCACAAGAAGTACGCGAAGCGCGGGCTCGACGGAAGCGGGAAGGGCGGGGACTGAACGATGTTCGAGCGATTCACCGAGGAGGCCCGGCGGGTGGTCGTCCGGGCCGGCCAGGAGTCGGCGGAGCTGCGGCACGGCCACGTCGGCACCGAGCACCTGCTGCTGGCGGTCCTGGCCGAGCCGGCGGACCCGGCGGCGCGGGTGCTGATCGAGGCGGGGCTCGACCGCGCCGCGGCCCGGCACGCCGTCCGGAGGCTGCTGGGGGAGGGCGACGACGCGCGGGTGCTCGCCACGATCGGGGTGGACCTGGACGCCGTGCGCGAGGCGGTGGAGTCCGTCTTCGGGGCCGGGGCCCTGGACGCGCCGCCGGAGCAGGAGCCGAGGCGGCGCGGGTGGTTCCGGTCCGAGGGCCGGGCGGGCCGCAGTCCGTTCACCTCGCGGGGGCGCAAGGTGCTGGAGCTGTCGTTGCGCGAGTCGCTGCGGCTGAAGTCCGGTCACATCGCGGTGGGTCACCTGCTGCTCGGTCTGCTCCGCGAGGGCGAGGGACTGGGGGCGCGGGTGATCGCCGCGCACGGCCTGGACTTCGCCGCCGTGCGGCGCGCGGTGGAGGCGGCGATGCGGTGAGGCGGGAGGGGCGGCGCGGTATACGGAGCGTTGCGAGAGGAGACTGACCGTCAACTTATCGGTTGAGTGCATCGTCTGAATGGATATGATCGGCCGACTGCGTGAACCGAATTGCCGCCCGGAGACGTTCCACGACGTCGGCCGGGCGGTCGCGCATTCGCCCGACTTCTGCCGAGGACACCGCACCGATGACAGAACCCTCCCACCCCGACGGCGGGCCGCTCCGTCGACCCGACGCGCGCACCAAGGCCCTGACGGCGGCGGCCGCCCTGCTGGCGGCGGTGGTCGGGCCGGTCGGGATGATGCGGGCGGTCGACGCCGGGCAGCCGCTGACCGCGGTCGCCGTGGCGGCGGCGGCCGTGCTCTGGCTGATCGCCGTCCGGCAGGCCGGCAGCGCCACCGAGCGGGCCCGGCGGCTGGAGGCGGAACTGGCCGGGAAGGACGACGAGGCCATGGCGGCGCTGGTCGTCGCCGGGGCCGCCCGGCAGGGCGAGGCCTCCGCCCGGACGCGGGCCGCCGCCGCGGAGGCCGAGCGGGACGAGGCGCGGACCGCGCTCGGGCGGGCCGAGGAGGAGGTCACGGCCGCCCGCGCGGACGCGGCCCGGGCCCGCGCGGAGGCCGCGGCGGAGCGCGCCGAGCGGGCCGTCCTGGACCGGCTGGCCGACGAGGTGCTGCCCGAGGTGGTGAAGCGGCTGCGCACCGGCGCGACCGTGGACGGCGCGCTGGCCGCTCACCGTGAGCACCCCCAGCGCGCGCTGCTGCGCGCCGTCGCCGAGGAGATCGGCCGCGGCGAGCGGCAGCGGGCCGCCGCGCTGGCGGTCTGCGCGACCGCCGCCGGCCGGGTCCAGGCGCTCGCCACGAGCATGCACGCGGAGCTGCGCGAGATGCAGCACCGGCACGACGAGGAGGTCCTCGGGGACCTGCTGAGCCTGGACCACGCGACCGCCCAGGCGGGCCGGATGGCCGACAGCATCGCGGTGCTCACCGGCGCCCGCTCCGGCCGGCGCTGGGGCAGGCCGATCCCGGTGGAGTCGGTGCTGCGCGGCGCGCTCGGCCGGATCGGCGCCTACCGGCGGGTGCGGCTGCACAACGCGAGCACGGCCGCGGTGGCCGGGTTCGCCGCCGAGGGCGTGATGCACGCGCTGGCCGAACTGCTGGACAACGCGACCACCTTCTCCGCCCCGCCGGCCGAGGTGCACGTCTACGTCGAGGAGGTGCCGGCCGGTCTGGCGATCACCGTCGAGGACAGCGGCCTGGGCCTGAGCGACAGCTGGCTGCGCCGTGCCGAGCGGGCCGTCTCGGCGGAGCCGCTGGACCTCACCACGCTGTCGGCGGGCACCCGGATCGGCCTCGCGGTGGTCGGGGTGCTGGCCCGCAAGCACGGGCTGCAGATCTCGTTCCGGCCGTCCGCGCGCGGCGGCACCGGCGTGGTGATGCTGATCCCGCAGCAGCTGGTCACCCAGCCCGCGACGGCGCCGGCGCCGCTCGCCGCACCCGCGTCCGCACCCGCACCCGCGTCCGCCGAACGGGCCGCGCGCCCCGCGCTCACCCCCGCCGCGCCCCCCGCTCCCGCTCCGGCCCCCGCGCCGAGGGTCACCGACAGCGGCCTGCCGCAGCGCCGCCGCGGCCAGACGCTCGCAGCCGCCCCCGCGGCCGCCCCGGCCGAGCGGACCGCCCGCCCCGGCGCGGCGGATGCCGCCGCCCGGTTCGGCGCGTTCCGCCGGGCAGCCCGGCCGGCCGTGGACACCGCACCGGCCGTGGACGCCGCGCCGGCCGCGGAGACCCCGGGCACCCGGTCCGCCGCCGACCCCGCGTCCGACGTTCCCCCCGTCACCGAGAAGGACTCCTGATGAGCAGTGTCACCGACCGCGACCTCGACTGGCTGTTGGAAAACCTGCTGACCAACACCCCCGGCACCCGGCACGCCCTGGTGCTCTCCGCCGACGGCCTCAAGCTCTGCCACACCTCCGGCCTCGGCGACGACCGGGCCGACCAGCTCGCCGCCATCGCCTCCGGCCTGCAGAGCCTGGCGCACGGCGCGTCCATCGAGTTCGGCGACGGCACCGGCGGGGTCCGGCAGTCGATGACCGAGTTCCACGGCGGCGTGCTGTGCATCGTGGCGGCCGGCGAGGGCGCCCACCTCGCCGTGGTCACCGACGAGGACGCGGACGTGGGCGTGGTCGGCCACAACATGCATGGGCTGATCGAGCAGATCGGCGTCCACCTCAGCGCCCCGGCCCGGGAGGACGCCGCGGATCCGGACGCCCGGGGGGCCGACGGAAGCGCCGGGGCATGAGCGGGGGCGGGGGGACCACCGGCGGGCGGCCGGTCATGCCGGGCCGGGACGACGACCCGGACCGCCTGTACACCATCACCAGGGGCCGCAGCCGGGCCCCGGAGAACGCGTTCGACCTGGTCACGCTGATCGTCGCCGAGCGGGAGCCGGTGCCGGGCATGCAGTCGGAACACGCGCGCATCCTGCGGATGTGCGAGGCGCCGACCGCCGTGGTGGAGGTCGCCGCGGAGCTGGCGCTGCCGGTCTCGGTGGTGAAGATCCTCCTCGGCGACCTGCTGGAGGCCGGGTCGATCACCGCCCGCCACCCCCGGTTCGCGCCGGCCACGGCCCGGCTGCCCGATCTCGACACGCTGAAGCAGGTACTGCATGGACTCCAACAGCTCTGAGGGCCGGGACGCGCGTCCGGTCGGGCGGACGCCGCTGCGTCGCACCGCCGACAACGCGCTGAAGATCGTCGTGGTCGGCGGCTTCGGCGTGGGCAAGACCACCCTGGTCGGCGCGGTCAGCGAGATCCGTCCGCTGAACACCGAGGAGATCATGACCAAGGCCGGTGAGGGGATCGACGACCCCGCCGGCGCCTGGGGCAAGCGGTCGACCACGGTCGCCTTCGACTTCGGCCGGATCACCCTCTCCGCCAGCCAGGTGCTCTACCTGTTCGGCGCGCCGGGACAGGAGCGGTTCTGGTTCCTCTGGGACCGTCTGTTCTCCGGCGCCCTGGGCGCGGTGGTGCTGGTGGACGCCCGGCGGCTGGAGGACTCCTGGTACGCCATCGACCGCCTGGAGCACCACGGCACCCCGTTCATCGTCGCCCGCAACAACTTCGGCGCGCCGACCCACACCCTGGAGCAGGTCCGCGAGGCGCTCGACCTGCCGCCCGGGGTGCCGCTGGTGGACTGCGACGCCCGGGACCGGGCGTCCGGCAAACAGGTGCTGATCGAGCTGGTCCGCCATCTGACCGCCCGGGTCGAGGCCGAGTCGGCGGGCACCGCCGCTGGCGCCCCCGTCCCCGACGTCCTTGAGGAGAGCACCCCGTGACCGAGCCCGCCGCCACCCCGCCGCCGGGCTGCCCGGCGCACGCCGGTGCCGTCCCGCTGTACGGGCCGCGCTTCCAGACCGACCCCGGGCAGGTCTACCGGGAGATGCGGGCCGCGCACGGCCCGGTCGCGCCGGTCGAGCTGGCCGGCGGAGTGCCGGCCTGGCTGGTGATCGGCTACCGCGAGCTCCAGCTGGTGACCGGTCAGCCGCAGCTGTTCGGCCGCGACTCCACGCGCTGGTCGGGCTGGTCGGAGATCCCCGAGGACTGGCCGCTCAAGCCGATGATGGCCCCCGTGCCGTCGATCCTCTACGCCGAGGGCGAGGAGCACGTCCGGCGCTCGCGGGCGGTCACCGACGCGCTGGCCGCCGTCGACCCGTACGAGCTGCGCAAGCACTGCGAGGAGCTGGCCGACCGGCTGATCGACGGGTTCGCCGGGCGCGGCGAGGCGGACCTGGTCGCCGAGTACGCCCACCGGCTGCCGCTGCTGGTGCTCTGCCGGGTGCTGGGGCTGAGCGAGGAGCAGGCTCCGGTGCTCATCGAGAGCCTGCTGGCCATGCTGGACGGCGGTGCGGACGCGCCGGCCGGAGCGCAGCGGCTGCTGGCGGTGATGCTGGAGCTGGTCGAGGAGAAGGCCGCGCACCCGGGCGAGGACGTCGCCTCGCGGATGCTGGCGCACCCGGCGGGCCTGACCCACGAGGAGGTCATGCGGGACCTCCGGGTGCTGCTGATCGCCGGTCACCAGCCCTGCTCGTACTGGGTCTCCAACGCGCTGCGGCTGATGCTCACCGACGAGCGGTTCGCCGCCTCGCTGTCCGGCGGGCGGCGCAGCATCGGCCAGGCGCTGAACCAGGCGCTCTGGGAGGACACCCCGACGCAGGTCTTCGCCGGCCGCTGGGCCGTCCGCGACACCCGGCTCGGCGGGCAGCGGATCGCCGCCGGGGACATGGTGCTGCTGGGCTTCGCGGGTGCCAACTCCGATCCGTCGGTACGGCAGCCGGACGGCCGGCCCGCCGAGGGCAACCGCGCCTACCTGAGCTACTCGTACGGCGAGCACGGCTGCCCGTTCCCGGCGCAGGAGGCGGCCGAGGTGATCGCGACGACGGCGGTCGAGGTGCTGCTGGACCGGCTGCCGGACCTCGGGCTGGCGGTGGCCGAGCACGCGCTGGTGTGGCGGCCGTCGGCCTGGGTGCGCGGGCTGGTGGCGCTGCCGGTGTCGTTCACCCCGGGGTACGCAGGCTGACCGCGAGCGCAGCAGGACCCCGCAGCAGGACCCCGGTACCGCTGGACCCGAACCGAAGGAGCCGTAGTCGATGACCGCCCCTGCCCCGACCGCCCTCGACCCGATCGCCCTCGACCCGCTGGCGCGTGACAACGCCGCCGAGGGGGCGCTGCTGCGCGCCGCCGGTCCGGTGGTGCCGGTGGTGCTGCCCGGAGGTGTCGCGGCCTGGGCGGTGACCCGGCACGCGGCCGCCCGTGAGCTGCTGACCGACGCCCGCCTGGTGAAGGACGCCCGGCACTGGGCGGCGTTCCAGCGCGGCGAGGTGCCGAGGACCTGGCCGCTGATCGGCCTGGCGGTGCCGGGCCCGAGCATGGTGACCACCGACGGCGCCGAGCACCGCCGGCTGCGCGCCCTGGTGGCGCACGCGTTCACCCCGCGCCAGGTGGAGCTGATGCGGCCGCGGGTCGAGGCGATCACCCGGGAGCTGCTGGACACCCTGGCGGCGGGGGAGCCGGTGGTGGACCTGAAGTCCGCCTTCGCCTTCCCGCTGCCGATGACGGTGATCTGCTCGCTGCTGGGCGTGCCGGAGTCGGAGCACGGTCTGCTGCGGGACCTCTACGAGCGGTTCTTCGGCGCCCGGCCGAACCCGGAGGGCATCCAGGCGACCATCGCCGGGCTGAACGCCTTCGTCAACGGCCTGGTGGCACAGCGCCGCGCGGCTCCCGGCGACGACCTGGCGAGCGTGCTGCTGCTGGCCGACGCGGAGGGCGGGGCGCTGACCGACGCGGAGGCGGCGGCCACCCTGCGGGTGATCATCGCGGCGGGCCACGAGACCACGGTGAACCTGATCGGCAACGCGGTGCGGGCGCTGCTCTCGCACCCGGACCAGCTGGCGCTGGTGCGGGAGGGGAGGGCCGGCTGGGACGCGGTGGTGGAGGAGTCGCTCCGCTGGACGCCGCCGACCAGCAACTTCCTGTTCCGCTTCGCCGCCGAGGACGTCGCGGTGGGCGGCACGGTGATCCCCGCGGGCGAGCCGGTGCTGATCTCGTACAACGCGATCGGCCGGGACCCGGCGCAGCACGGGGTGACCGCCGAGGTGTTCGACGTCACCCGGGATCCGGTCCGGCACCTGTCCTTCGGGCACGGCCCGCACGTCTGCCCGGGTTCGCCGCTGGCCCGGCTGGAGGCGGGGATCGCGCTGCCGGCGCTGTTCGAGCGGTTCCCGGACCTCTCGCTGGCGGTGCCGGACGGGGAACTGCGGCCGAGCGGCTCGCTGGTGGTGAACGCGTTGAAGGAGCTTCCGGTCCGGCTCTTCTGACGAAGAATCGTTTCTGCCGGCCACTGTTCGGCCCCGCCCGGTCCTCCCGGGCGGGGCCGAACGGCTTCCGGGTCACAACTGGGGCACGCGGGAACGATGGTCGGGTCCGGACCTTGGCGGCACGTGGCGGCTGCGTTACCGTCTTGGGATCGGCCGGCCGCCGCGTCCATGTCGAACGTCGAACTCCGGTACAGCGCAATGTCGTTCCGTCGTAGAGCCGGGCTCACGCCCCGGCGAGGAGGACCGCGTTGACTTCCACCCCGACCGTGCCGTCCACGACTGTGCCGCCCGTTCCCGTGCCCGCCGCCCGGCGCCGCCGTCCCCTGGCCGCGGTGGCCCTGCTGGCCGCCGCGGCCCTCACCGCGGCCTGTTCCAACAGCTCGGACAGCTCCGGAAGTTCGGGTGGATCGGGCGGCGGGCAGACGCTGTCCGGCGACTGCGCCGCGTACCAGCCGTACGCCGGGCACGCCGGCAGGACGGTGACGGTCTTCGCCTCGATCCTCAGCCCCGAGTCGGACAACCTGGAGAAGTCCTGGGCGGACTTCAGCAGGTGCACCGGGATCAAGATCAGTTACGAGGGCAGCAACGACTTCGAGTCCCAGCTGCCGGTGCGGGTGAGCGGCGGCAACGCCCCGGACTTCGCGATCATCCCGCAGCCCGGTCTGCTGGCGCAGATGGTCAAGAGCGGCAAGGTGGTCAAGCCGCCCGAGCAGACCGTGGCCAACCAGGCGAAGTGGAGCCCGGTCTGGAAGACCTACGGCTCGGTCAACGGCACCTTCTACGCCGCGCCGATGAGCGCCAACATGAAGTCCCTGGTCTGGTACTCGCCGAAGGCCTTCAAGCAGGCCGGTTACGCCGTGCCCAAGACCTGGGCCGACCTGATGGCGCTCAGCGACCGGATCGCCAAGGCCGGTGCCGGCAAGCCCTGGTGCGGCGGCATCGCCTCCGGCACGGCCACCGGCTGGCCGGCCACCGACTGGCTGGAGGAGGTGGTCCTGGGCTCCCTCGGCGGTGAGGTGTACGACCAGTGGGTGAGCCACCAGGTGAAGTTCTCCGACCCGAAGATCACCGCGGCGATGAAGACGGTCGCCGACTGGATGCAGAACCCGGCCTGGGTCAACGGCGGTTACGGCGACGTGAAGTCGATCGCCACCACGACCTTCCAGGACGCGGGCGCGCCGATCCTCACCGGCAAGTGCTTCATGCTTCAGCAGGCGTCCTTCTACAAGGCGCAGTGGCCCAAGGGCACCGCGATCGGGCCCGACGGTGACATCTTCGCCTTCAACCTGCCGGCGGTGAACCCGTCGGTGTCCAACCCGGTCGAGGGCGGCGGTGAGTTCCTGACCGCGTTCGCGAGCCGGCCCGAGGTGCAGGCGGTGCAGAACTACCTGTCCAGCAGCGACTGGGCGAGCAGCCGGGTGCGGACCGCGACCGGCTGGGTTTCGGCCAACCAGGGGGTGGACAAGAACCTGTACACCGACCAGATCGATCGGCTCTCCGCGGACGCCCTCACCGACCCGGCGGCGACCTTCCGGTTCGACGGCTCGGACCTGATGCCGGCCGCGGTCGGTGCCGGGCAGGAGTGGAAGTCGCTCACCGCCTGGTTCGCCGAGGGGCAGTCGATCCAGAAGACCGCCGTGGACATCGACGCCGCCTGGCCGCAGTAGCGGCGCGCGTCGCAGGAACCACCTGCCGAAGGGCGGTGCGGGGCCACCCACCCGCACCGCCCACCCCTCCGTGTCCCGTTCCCTGTGCCTCGTTCCCCTCCGTGTCCCGCCCCGGGGCCGCCGGGGCACCCCTCCCTGTTCCCGTTCCGCCCTCCGTTGGGAAAGGACGTCCCGCCATGTCCCTCTCCGCCGGCGCCTGGGGCGACGCGATGGTCAAGTTCGGCAACGGCTTCGGAGCGATCGCCGGCTTCCTCGGCATCCTGTTGCTGGTCTTCCTGGTCGCCGGGCGCGCCTCCGGCCGGATCGCCCGCCCGCTGGCCGTGCTGGTCCTGCTCGGCCCGGCGCTGCTGCTGCTGGTGGTCGGCCTGGTCGCGCCGCTGGTCCGCACGGTCTACCTGAGCCTCTACGGCGACGACAGCCGCCGCTTCGTCGGCGGCGAGAACTACGGCTGGGCGTTCACCAGCGACCCGTTGCGCGAGGTGCTGCTCAACACCCTGCTCTGGCTGGTGGTCGTCCCGCTGGCGGCCACCGGCCTCGGCCTCGTCCTGGCCCTGCTGGTGGACCGGATGCGCGGTCAGGCGGTCTACAAGTCCCTGATCTTCATGCCGATGGCGATCTCGCTGGTCGGCGCCTCGATCATCTTCAAGTTCGTCTACGAGTCGCGCGACCCCTCGCAGCAGCAGATCGGCCTGCTCAGCCAGGTGGCGATCGCGCTGGGCTGGGACGATCCGCCGAACTGGATGCTCTCCCAGCCGCTCAACACCTTCCTGCTGATGGCCGTCATGGTGTGGGTGCAGACCGGCTTCGCGATGGTCGTCCTGTCGGCGGCCATCAAGGCGATCCCGGACGAGGTCACCGAGGCGGCCCGGCTGGACGGCGCCCAGGGCGTGCGGCTGTTCTGGTACGTCACCGTGCCGATGATCCGCACCACGGCGGTGGTGGTGCTGACCACGGTGATGATCACCACGCTGAAGGCCTTCGACATCGTCCGCACCATGACCGGCGGCAACTTCGGCACCCAGGTGCTGGCCAACGAGATGTACTCGCAGTCCTTCGTCCAGTTCAACACCGGGCGGGGCAGCGCGCTGGCGGTGATCCTCTTCCTCGCGGTGCTGCCACTGGTGGCCTACAACATCCTCCAGCTGCGCAAGGAGCGTGAGGTCCGATGAGCGTACGGCGCGACGGCAACGCCGTCCGGAAGGCCTTCTCCTCGCCCCTCGCCTCGGTCTTCGTGATCGCGGTGACGGTGCTGTGGACCCTCCCCACCGTCGGGTTGCTGGTCACCTCGCTGCGCCCCAAGCAGGACGTCACCGCCGACGGCTGGTGGAACGCCCTGCTCCACCCGGACTTCGGCCTGGACAACTACCACACGGTGCTGTTCGAGGGCGGCTCCGGCGTCTCCACCGGGCTGATGCCCTTCCTGGTGAACTCGCTGGCGATCAGCGTGCCGGCCACCCTCTTCCCGCTGGTGCTGGCGGCGATGGCCGCGTACGCGCTGGCCTGGGTGCGGTTCAAGGGGAGTGACACGCTGTTCTTCGTGGTCTTCGCGCTCCAGGTGGTGCCGATGCAGATGGCACTGATCCCGCTGCTCCAGCTGTTCTCGGGCGGGGCGCACCTGGGCTCGCTGACCGTGATCCCGGCGCTGGACCTCAAGGGCACCTACGCGCCGGTCTGGCTGGCGCACACCATGTTCGCGCTGCCGCTGGCGATCTTCCTGCTGCACAACTTCATTGCCCAGCTGCCGCGTGACCTCATGGAGGCGGCGGTGGTGGACGGCGCCTCGCATTTCAAGATCTTCCGCTCGATCGTGCTGCCGCTCTGCACCCCCGCGCTGGCCTCGTTCGCGATCTTCCAGTTCCTCTGGGTCTGGAACGACCTGCTGGTGGCGCTCACCTTCGCCGGCGGCACGCCGGAGGTGGCGCCGATGACGGTCCGGCTGGCGCAGCTCTCCGGGTCCTTCGGCGGGCGGTGGGAGCTGCTGACGGCGGGGGCGTTTCTGTCCATCGTGATCCCGCTGGGGGTGTTCTTCGCGCTGCAGCGGTACTTCGTGCGGGGTCTGCTGGCCGGGTCGGTCAAGGGGTGAGCGCGGGCGGGAGGTGAGCCCGGCCGAAGGGCGGGCGCGCAGAGGCGGCGCGGCCCTGCCGGGCGGGCGCGGAGCCTCGGGCCCGGCTCTGTCACAGGGGTGTGACGGGGCCGGGCCAGGTCTTTTTGAACTTGTTCAGAATGGTCTACAGTCGGCATCGGCCGTGGTGCCCGGTGTCCTCGCCGGTGTGGTTCCGCGTGCCCGTCGGCGGACCGCCCGGAGGGTGGGTTCCGCGCGCCCACCCGACCCTTGAGGGGGAAGCCATGTCCGGATTCAGCACACCAGCGGCGGACGGAGTGCCGCCGGGCGGCGGGACCGGTTCCGGGGCCGTTCCCGGTGGCGGGCCCGCGTACGGCTACGGACCCGCGTACGGCTTCGGGCCCGCGTACGGCTACCCGCCCGGTTCCGGCCCCGGCACCAGCCCCGGCGGCGGTCCCTACCGGCCGGGGGCGCCCGCGCCGCAGCCGTTCGCGTGGCTGCGGCCCGGCGACCCGGAGCGCAAGGCCCCGGCCACCGGCCGGACGGTGCTGGCCGCGGTGCTGACCGGCCTGCTCGCCTCCCTGGTCCTGGCCGACGGGCTCGGCGTCAACCTGCTGCTCTGCGCCGCGTTCGCCGCCACCGGCGCCGGGATCGCCGCCCGTACGGCCGGCCGCCGGCTGCGGGTGTGGACCGCGCTGTGGAGCGCCCTCGCGCTCGCCCTGCTCGCCGTCCCGGCGCTGCACGAGGCCCACTGGCCGGTGCTGCTGAGCACGGTCTGGGCCGTCGGCCTGGCCTCGCTCGCGCTGCACGGCGGGCGGCGCTGGAGCGGTGTCCTGCTCGCGCTTCCGGGACTGCTCTGGCAGCTGGTGCCGGCCCTGGGGTGGGCCCGGGCGGGGCTGTCCGGGCGCGGCGGGAACTCCCGCAGCCGGGTGGTGCCGGTGCTCAAGGGGGTCCTGGTGGCCACCGTGCTGCTGGCCGTCTTCGGTGCCCTGTTCGCGAGTGCCGACGCGGCCATGGCGGATGTCCTCGGGAGCTTGGTGCCCAGCCTCGACCTCGGCGAACTCCCCTCCCGCGCGGCCCTGTTCGTGCTCGGCCTGGCGACCGCGCTGGGCTTCGCCCACATCGCGGCGGGCCCGCGCCGCTGGGACCGCACGCCGGTCCGGCCGGGCCGCCCCAGGGGGCGGCTGGAGTGGGCGCTGCCGCTGGCCGCGCTGAACCTGATGTTCGGCGCCTTCGCGGTGGTGCAGGCGGTGGTGGTGCTCGGCGGCGGGGAGTCGGTGCTGGAGCGCACCGGGATGAGCCGCTCCGAGTACGCCCGGCAGGGCTTCTGGCAGTTGCTGGTGGTCACCGTGCTGACCCTGGTGGTGGTCGCGGTCGCCAAGCGCTGGGCGCCGCGCGGGAACGAGACCGACCGCCGGATCGCGCGGCTGCTGCTCGGTGCGCTCTGCCTGCTCACGCTGGTCGTGGTGGCCTCGGCGCTCGGGCGGATGTGGTTCTACGTGGACGCCTCCGGGCTGACCGCGCTGCGGCTCTGGGTGCTGGCGGTCGAACTGTGGCTGGGCGTGGTCTTCCTGTTGCTGATCGCCTCGGGCCTGACCCCGTCGGCCGGCTGGCTGCCGCGCGCGGTGGTGCTCAGTGCCGCGCTGGCCGCCGCGGTGTACGGGCTGGCCGGGCCGGACGCCCTGGTCGCCGAGCAGAACGTGGCCCGCTTCGAGCGGACCGGGCACATCGACCTGCGCAACGTCCGCAGCCTCTCGGCGGACGCCGTCCCGGCCCTGGACCGGCTGCCCGGGGACTACCGGACCTGCGCGCTGAGCGTCCTCGCCTCCGACCTGGAGCACGACGGGCCCACCCCCTGGTACGCCGCCAGCCTGGCCGAGTCGCGGGCCCGGGACATCCTCGCCGCGCGCCCGCCGGTCGACCGGATGGAGGGCCGGGAGTACGCCTGCGAACGGGTGGGGCTGCGCCACGCCTTCAGCTTCGGCGGCTGATCCTCCGCCGGGCCGCCGGGCCGCCGGGCCGCCGGGCCGCCCGGCCGCCGAGGACGGGGTGGCGGGGCGGCGACCGGGGGCGGAGGCGGCGAGGGGCCGGACGGGAGCGTGCTGCTC
>NZ_JBHYUU010000018.1:0-833 GCF_042749955.1 Kitasatospora sp. NPDC059462
GCGGCGGCGCCGCACGCCCCGCCCGCGCCCCCCGCTCCGCCGCCGGCCCCGCTCACCCCTCCGCCGGCGCCCCCGGCGACGGTCTACCCCCCCCTCGCCATGGCCTCCGCCCCGCCGATGCCGCAGTCCGCGCCCCCGATGCCCCCCGCTCCCCCGGCCCCGCCCGCCGCGGCGCCGTCCTTCACGAAGGTCACCCTGGACAAGGGCCGGGTCAGCCTCACCAAGGGCGGCTCGGTCTCGTTGGAGAAGAACGGCAAGCCGTTCCTCTCCACCGTCCGGATGGGTCTCGGCTGGGAGCCGGCCGGCCGCGGCCGCAACATCGACCTCGACGCCTCCTGCCTCGCCTTCGACGCCAAGCGCGAGAAGCTGGACACCGCCTGGTTCATGAAGCTGGGCATCTTCAACGGCGCGATCGCCCACTCCGGCGACAACCTGACCGGCGAGGGCGGCGGCGACGACGAGTCGATCACCGTCCACCTCGACGGCCTGCCGGCGGAGGTCTGCGGTCTGGTCTTCGTCGTGAACTCCTTCTCCGGCCAGAAGTTCACCGAGGTCAAGAACGCCTACTGCCGCCTGGTGGACGCCGCCACCAACCAGGAGCTGGTCCGCTTCGACCTCACCCACTCCGAGGCGCGCACCGGTGTGGTGATGTGCAAGCTGGTCCGCCAGTTCTCGGGCGAGTGGGTGATGACCGCGATCGGCGAGTACGTCGACGCCAAGACCGCCCGCGCCATGGTCAAGCCCGCCGCCGCGATGCTCTGACGCCCCGACGGCCCCTCGACGGCGCCCCCCCGGCCCCCGGGGGGGGGGGGCGTGCGCCGGTGCCTCCGAGA
>NZ_JBHYUU010000018.1:843-39460 GCF_042749955.1 Kitasatospora sp. NPDC059462
GCGTGATTTCCCTGTTGAGGTCCACCAATGCAGCCCGCGGGTCTTTGTCAGCGCGGCGCGCGCGTTTTTGTCCCCCCCCCTGCCCCCCGGGCGCGCCCCCCCCCCCCCGGGGGGGGGGGGCGCGGTCGTCCGCTCACTCCTCGATCGCCCCGCCGACCCGCCGCAGGTGCTGCCGGAAGCTGTACGCGGGATCGGCCGCGCGGCGCTCCAGGTACGCGTCGAAGTCGGTCTGCCGGCGCAGCGTGTCGCCCGCGCGGATCCGCTCCGCCTGCGCCCGCTCGGTGCGGGCGATGCCGTCCGCCGCCTCCAGCACCTCCTCCGACCGGTCGCCGGGCACGAACAGCACGCCGTCGGCGTCCGCGAACACCACGTCCTCGACGCCCACCAGGTGCGGCCCGAACCTGGCGCTGGACAGCGCCTCCGGCTCCCGCCCGTCCAGCCGCAGCGGCCCGAGCGGCAGGGCGCCGTAGCTGAACACCGGCAGCCCGATCTCCACCAGCTCCGGGGTGTCCCGGTGCAGCCCCCACACCACCACCCCGGCGGCCCCGGCGGCCCGCGCCTCCAGCACGGCGAGGTCCCCGATGCAGGCCTCGTCGGTCCGTCCGCCGTTGTCGATCACCACCACGTCCCCGGGCCCGGCCGCGCCGTACGCCTCCAGGAACACGTCCACGCTCCCGTAGTGCCGCACCGGCAGCACCCGGCCCGCCACCCGGCTCCCCGGCACCACCGCCCGCACCCCCGCCGGTGCCACCCGCACCGGCACACCCAGCCGCACGCACGCGTCCGCCACCAACGGCGTCGACAACTCCGCGAACCGCTTCACCACCACGTCAACTCCCATCGCCGACAGCTCGGTTCACCGCCGACAGGATCCCACGGCGCGGCCCGTCCGCGGTGGACTCCGCCGCGACGCCGTGAACGCGGCACGGCCCGCGCCCTCCGGGGGGAGGGCGCGGGCCGTTCGGTCTGCGGGTGCGTCAGCCGCGGGTGGCCATCGCGCGCAGGAAGAAGGTGAGGTTGGCCGGGCGCTCGGCGAGGCGGCGCATGAAGTAGCCGTACCACTCCTGGCCGTACGGGAGGTACACCCGCATGGTGTTGCCCTCACCGGCGAGGCGCAGCTGCTCCTCGGGGCGGATGCCGTAGAGCATCTGGTACTCGAAGGAGTCGCGCTTGCGGCCGTTCCACTGGGCCAGCTGGCCGGCGATCTTGATCATGTTGGGGTCGTGCGAGGCGATCATCGGGTAGCCCTCGCCGGCCATCAGGACCTTGAGCGCGCGGACGTACGCGAGGTCGACCTCGTGCTTGCCCTGGAAGGCGACCGACTCGGGCTCCTTGTAGGCGCCCTTGCACAGGCGCACGCGCGAACCGGCGCCGGAGAACTCGCGGCAGTCGTCCTCGGTGCGGCGCAGGTAGGCCTGGAGGACGACGCCCAGCCAGGGGAAGTCCTCGCGCAGCTCGCGGGCGATCGCGAGGGTGGAGTCGGTGGTGGTGTGGTCCTCCATGTCGAGGGTCACCGTGGTGCCGGCGTCGGCGGCCGCCTCGCAGATCCGGCGGGCGTTCTCCAGCGCGATCTTCTCGCCGTCCACCGGGAGGAACTGGCCGACGGCCGAGAGCTTGACCGAGACCTCGGCGCCGGCGGCCAGGCCGGTCTCCTTGAGCGCCTTGAGCAGGTACTCGTAGGCCTCGGCGGTGCCGGCGGCCTGGGCGGCGTCGCGGGTGTCCTCGCCGAGGTGGTCCAGGGTGACCTTGCGGCCGGTGGCGAACAGGTCGTCGCAGGCGGTGACGGCGTCGTCGAGGGCCTCGCCGGCGACGAACCGCTCGACTATCGCGTGGGTCGGCGGGAACTTCTCGACGACGGTGCGGACCTGCGAGGAACGGGAGGCCGCGAGGAGGGCGGAACGGAGCATCGTGACTCCTGGAGCTGGTGCTTCTGAAAAGGGTGGCAGAAAAGGGACGGGCGGCGGACCGGTGGGGTGGTCAGTCCGCCGCCCGTGCGAGACGCGCCCGGCTAGGGACCGGGGGCGTCAGGGGACCGCGAAGGGGTCCCGGTGGGGCACTCAGCCCATGTGCGGGTAGCGGTAGTCCGTCGGCGGGACGAAGGTCTCCTTGACCGAGCGGGTCGAGGTCCAGCGCGCGAGGTTCTGCTTCGCGCCGGCCTTGTCGTTGGTGCCCGAGGCCCGGCCGCCGCCGAAGGGCTGCTGGCCGACGACCGCGCCGGTCGGCTTGTCGTTGATGTAGAAGTTGCCGGCGGCGAAGCGCAGCTTGTGCATCGCGTGCTGCACGGCCTCGCGGTCCTGGGAGATGATCGAACCGGTCAGGCCGTAGGCCGACACCGACTCCATCTGCGCCAGCATCTCGTCGTACTTGTCGTCCTCGTAGACGTACACGGCCAGGATCGGGCCGAAGTACTCGTCCTTGAAGTACTCGCTCGCCGGGTCCTTGCAGACCAGGACGGTCGGACGGACGAAGTAGCCGACCGAGTCGTCGTAGGTGCCGCCGGCCAGGACCTCGACCTCCGGGTCGGCCTGGGCGCGGTCGATCGCGGCCTTGTTCTTGGCGAAGGAGCGGTCGTCGATGACGGCCGACATGAAGTTGGACAGGTCGGTGACGTCGCCCATGGTGAGGCCGTCGACCTCGTCGCGGAGCTCGTCCTTCAGCTCGGCCCAGATCGAGGCCGGGACGTAGGCGCGCGACAGGGCGGAACACTTCTGGCCCTGGAACTCGAAGGCGCCGCGGGTCATCGCGGTCTTCAGCACGGCCCGGTCGGCGGACGGGTGGGCGACCAGGAAGTCCTTGCCGCCGGTCTCGCCGACGATCCGCGGGTAGGTGCGGTAGCCGGAGATGTTGGTGCCGACCTCGCGCCACAGGTGCTGGAAGGTGGCGGTGGAGCCGGTGAAGTGGATGCCGGCCAGCGCCGGGTGCTTCAGCGCGACGGCGGAGACGTCCAGGCCGTCACCGGTCACCATGTTGATGACGCCCTTGGGCAGACCGGCCTCCTCCAGCAGCTGCATCAGCAGGTGCGCGGCGAACTGCTGGGTCGGCGAGGGCTTCCAGAGCACCACGTTGCCCATCAGCGCCGGGGCGGTCGGCAGGTTGCCGGCGATGGCGGTGAAGTTGAACGGGGTGATCGCGTAGACGAAGCCCTCCAGCGGGCGGTGGTCGCTGCGGTTCCACACGCCGTCCGAGGAGAGCGGCTGCTCGGCCATGATCTGGCGGGCGAAGTGCACGTTGAAGCGCAGGAAGTCGACCAGCTCGCAGGGGGTGTCGATCTCGGCCTGCTGCGCGGTCTTGGACTGGCCGAGCATGGTGGCGGCGGCCAGGGTCTCGCGCCAGGGGCCGGCCAGCAGGTCGGCGGCGCGCAGGAAGATCGCGGCGCGGGAGTCGAAGGAGAGCGCCTGCCAGGCCGGTGCCGCGGCCAGGGCAGAGTCGATGGCCTCCTGCGCGTCCGCCTGGGTGGCGTTGCGCAGGGTGCCGAGCCGAGCCGCGTGGTTGTGCGGCTGGACGACGTGGAACTCGGTGCCGCCGCCCATCCGGCGCTCACCGTTGATCGTCATGGTCAGCTGGACCGGCTCCTGGCCGCCCAGCTCCTTCAGCTTGGCCTCCAGACGGGCCCGTTCCGGGCTGCCCGGGGCGTAGCTGTGGACCGGCTCGTTCACCGGCGCGGGGACCTGGGTCACAGCGTCCATGAGCGCACGCTCTCCTTCGTTTCTTGCGGGGGGATGCCGGCGCGGGTCGCACGCCGGCCACATGACGAACGCTATTCCTGCACCGGCCCCCGCTTGATTGGCCGGACGGCTAAAATCATCCGGACGGCGTTGTCCGCCCGGATGAAGGATCGGGGTGCGAGCGCCCCGGCCGCCCCGAGGAGGCCCGTATGACCACCCCCGGCCTCCCGCTCCGGCAGCTGCTGATGTCGCTGGGCGAGCCGCTCGTCGAGCTCCAGGCCGCGCCGAACGGGCTGGACGTCCCGGTGCGCGACGTCGCCATCCTCGACCCCGAGGACCCTCCGACCGCCGCCGCCGGCGAGCTGGTGCTCGCCATCGGCGCCCGCGGCCGGGCCGCGCTCCCGGCGCTGCGCGCCGCCGGGCGGGCCGGGGCCGCCGCGGTGGCCGTCAAGCTGGACGCCCCCGGGCAGGCCGACGCGCTGCGCGAGGCCGCCACCGAGGCGGGCGTGGCCCTGCTCTCGGTGCGCCGGGAGACCCGCTGGGAGCACCTCGACTCGCTCGCCCGGGCGATCATCGCCGGGCCGGACGCCCCGGACGCGCCCGGCAGCGGCGAGCACAACGCCGGCGACCTCTTCTCGCTCGCCCAGACCGTCGCCGTCCTCACCAACGGCATCGTCTCGATCGAGGACACCTCCAGCCGGGTGCTCGCCTACTCCCGCTCCTCCGACTCCGACGAGGTCGACGACCTGCGCCGGCTCTCCATCCTCGGCTGGCAGGGCCCCGAGCCGTACCTCTCCAAGCTCCGCGAGTGGGGCGTCTTCCAGCACCTGCGCACCTCGGACACCGCCCTCGCGGTCGACCCGCACCCGGAGCTGGGCCTGCGCCGCCGGCTGGCGATCGGCATCCGGGCCGGCGCCCAGCCGCTGGGCACCATCTGGGTCCAGGAGGGCTCCCAGCCGCTCGCACCGCTCGCCGAGCAGGCGCTGGTCGGCGCGGCCCGGGTCGCCGCGGCCCAGCTGGTGCGTCGGCGCCGGGAGCTGTCCGCGGACGTCCGGCTGACCCAGACCCTGCTCACCGGCCTGCTGGAGGGCTCCACCGGCCCGCAGTCGCTCGCCACCCACCTCGGCCTCGACCTGCGCCGCCCGGCGACCGTGCTGGCGTACAGCGCGGGCACCACCGAGCAGCTGACCCGGGCCGAGGTGACCGGCCTGATCTCGGTGCACACCGCGGCCCGGCACCGCGCCGCGCTGCTCGCGCCGATCGAGTCCCGGGTCTACGTGCTGCTGCCCGAGCTGCCCGCCAACCTGCCGATGACCACCGTGCGCGACTGGGCGCAGGAGGTGGTCGAGGCGGCCCGCGACCACCTGGGCGTCCCGCTGCGCGCGGCGATCGGCTCGACGGTGGAGGGCCTCGCCCTGGTGCCCGAGTCGCGCGCCCAGGCGGACCGGATCCTGGACGCGATGGGCCGCGGCGGGGTGGACCTGGAGGTCGCGGCGCTGATCGACGTCCAGGCGGAGGTGCTGGTCAGCGAGATGCTGGCGCTGCTCCAGGAGCGCGGCGGCCTGCGCGACCCGCGGCTGACCGCGCTCGCCGAGTACGACCGGCGGCACGGCACCCGGCTCGCCGAGTCGGTGCTGGCCTGGCTGGACGCGCTCGGCGAGGTCCGGGTCGCGGCGGACGCCCTGCACATCCACCCGAACACCCTGCGCTACCGGGTCCGCCGCGCCGAGCAGCTGACCGGCATCGACCTGGCCCAGCCGCAGCAGCGGCTGCTCGCCATGCTCCAGCTGCGGCTGCCCGCGGACACGTGAGAGGGGCCCGTTCCGGGGAACGGGCCCCTCTGCTCGGCGATCGGGATCAGGCGCCGTAGCCCTGGCCGCGCTTGTGCTCGTTCAGGCGGTGCCACGGGCCGGTGATGGCCAGCTGGATGCCCGGGGTCTGGATGTTGGCGAAGAGGGTCTTGCCGTCGTCCGAGAAGGTGACGCCGGTGAACTCGCTGAACTCGGGCTTCTCGGCGGTGCCGATGTTCAGCTCGTTGCGGGCGATGGCGTAGGTCAGGCCGTCCTCGGTGGCGCCGAACAGGTGCGAGACGCCCTCGCCGTCCTCGGCGATCACGATGCCGCCGTAGGGCGAGACGGTGATGTTGTCCGGGCCGTCGAAGTTGTCGTGGTCGCCCCAGACGTCGGTGTTGACGCCCAGCAGGACCTTCAGGGTGATGGTGCGGCGGGCCGGGTTGTAGAACCAGACCTGGCCGTCGTGCTGCACCGGGCTCTCGGAGCGGGCGAAGCTGGAGACGAAGTAGAAGCCGCCGTCACCCCACCACATGCCCTCCAGCTTGCGGGCGCGGGTGACCTCGCCGTCCTTGAACTGCTTGCGGATGGAGACGGTCTTGGCGTCGCGGTCCTCGACCTTGACCCAGTCCACGCCGTAGGTGGTGCCGACCTTGGTGGCGCGGGACAGGTCGTCGATGAACTTGCCCTGGGCGTCGAAGACCTTGAAGGCCTCCAGCACACCGGCGTCGGCGGCCAGCTTGCGCAGCTGGTAGCGGCCGTGCTTGAAGCCGGCCGGCGGGGTCCAGCGGAACAGCAGGCCGTTGGGGTTGCCCGCGTCCTCGGTCAGGTAGACGTGGCCGCGCTTCGGGTCGACGACGACGGCCTCGTGGGCGAAGCGGCCGAACGCCTTGACCGGCTGCGGGTCGCGGTTGTAGTCGTCGTCGAACGGGTCGACCTCGAAGATGTAGCCGTGGTCCTTGGTGAAGCCGTTCTTGCCGGCCTTGTCCTCGGTCTCCTCGCCGGACAGCCAGGTGCCCCACGGGGTGACGCCACCGGCGCAGTTGGTGGCGGTGCCGGCGATGCCGACCCACTGCTCGACCTTGCCGTTGGCCTTGGCGTGCACGATGGTGCAGCCGCCGGCCGCGCCCGGGTCGTAGACGTGGCCCTCGGTCAGCGGGACCGGGTTCGGCCAGTTGGCACGGGCGCCGCCCAGCTCGTGGTTGACGACCAGCAGGTTGCCGCCGCGCTCGTCCTCGAACGCCGAGGTGCCGTCGTGGTTGCTCGGGGTGAACTCACCGGTGCGCAGCTTGCTGACGCCGGCGCGGTTCAGGACCTTGTACTTGAAGCCCTTGGGCAGCGCGAGCAGGCCCTCGGGGTCGGCGACCAGCTGGCCGTAGCCGACGGCGACGCGCTCGGCGGCGGCGGCCTCGGCGACCGGCACCTCGCCACCGGCCGGGGCGGCGATCGCACCCGGCGCGCTGGCCAGGGCCTCGGCGCTGCCGGCGATCAGAACGCCGGCCCCGACGATGGTGGAACGGTTCACGAAGTCCCGGCGGGACAGCGACATGGCAGTCACTCCTGAGGGGTGGGCCGCCGACCGGGGAGCTTCCCGGTGCGAGGCCGTGCGAGGTGTCGAGGTGGTCGTCGACGCCCAGCAGACTCGGCCCGCCCGGTGAACGGCCGGTGAAGCGGACGCCTCGTCGGAGTGGTCATTTGCCGACCTTATGCGAACCCATGACCCACCCTTTGCCCCGTCACCACTGGTCACACCGCGGGTCGGCCCGCCGTCACCCGCCGTTCGGCCTCCGACCGCCCGCCGGCCCGGCGCCCGGCGGCCCGTCGGCTCAGCGTCCGCCGGTCCGCGCCGTCCGCCACTGCTCCCAGGCCGCCAGCCACAGCCGCTCGCCCATCCCGTGCTCCCCGCGCTCCCCGGCCCGGACCTGCTGCCAGGCGCGCTGCGCCGGCACGCTCGCCACCTCGCTGGCGAACACCGTGTACCGGATCGACTCCTCGACCGCGGCGTCGCCCTCCGGCGTGCCCACCACCCAGTGCGTCAACTGGGAGAGCCGGCCCAGCTGTTCGACCATCGCGGCGACCGCCTCGGCCGCCTCCGTCCGGCTCTCCGAGGCCAGCCGCATCTGCTGGCGCACCGCCGCCTCCCAGCGCACCGCGCCCGCCTCGGCGCGCGCCCCCCGGGGCGGGCGGGGCGGGCGACCGGAGCGCAGCCGCGCCTCCACGGCGGCGGCCTCGGCTATGCCGTGGGAGATCACCGCCCGGTGCGCCTCCAGCCCGGTGACCGGGGTGAGCTCGCGCCGCTCCACCGGCAGGTGCCGGCCGCGGCGCACGGCCAGTTCGCGCAGCAGCGCGGTGCGGCCGCTCAGACAGTGCTCGTGGTCGCGGAGCCGCGCCAGATCGACGCCGCCCGGCGGCACGCCGCGCCCGCAGACCGTGACGGTCAGCCCGTCCACCCGGAACCGGCCCGCCCAGACCGGCTCGGCCCCGGCGATCGGGCAGCAGCCGGGCAGCGCCGCGCCGGACCACGGGCCGCGCCGGTCCTCGTGCACCTCCAGCGCGCAGGCCACGCCGTCGACGGTGATCCACTCGCGCAGCGCCCGGACCCGGCCGGGGGTGTCGCCCTCGTCGACGCCGAGCTGCTCGTAGACCCGGTCGCGCTCGTCCTCGACGACGTCCTCCAGCTCCGGCAGCGGTTCGTACCGGTCGGCGCCCGGCCGGTGGGTGCGCACGGTGATGTACGGGCCCTGCGGCGAGGTCCAGTCGCCGAAGCCGACCTCGACCCAGCCGGGCGCGCCGCCGTCCGCGCCGTAGGCGACCAGCGCCGCGCCGCCGAGGTCCGGCACGGACACGACGCCGTACACCGGGAAGTCGGCCGCGACGAGGGTGCGGCGGGCGAGCTCCTCCTGGACGGCGAGGAACTCCTCCAGGTCGCCGGTCCCGGATCCGTCCGGACGCCCGTCCAGGGGCTCCCCCGGGTGGTCGTACGGGTCCACCGTCCCCGCACCGTCCCCGTACCGGCCGTCCCGGCCCCCTCCGCTCGCCCGCGTCACCCGCGTCGCACCCCCTGT
Source organism: Kitasatospora sp. NPDC059462 (assembly GCF_042749955.1). NCBI lineage: Bacteria > Bacillati > Actinomycetota > Actinomycetes > Kitasatosporales > Streptomycetaceae > Kitasatospora > Kitasatospora sp. NPDC059462. The sequence goes on from NZ_JBHYUU010000018.1 coordinate 9,364, forward strand.
CCTCGCCGTCCCGCCGCGCCGTCGGCACCGCGCCGTCGACACCCGGGCAACGATACGTGCCCCGAACTGCCGGGTCATCAGGCCCTTTGCCCGCCGGGCCGATCGGGTGCCCCACCGGACGGCCCCGTCCGGGGCGCCGCTGTCGGTCCCCCTCCCTAGGCTGGCGGGCATGACAGCGACCACGTCCTTCCCGGCCCGGCTCAGCATCGTCACCCTCGGTGTGACCGACCTCGACCGCAGCGCCCGCTTCTACGAGGCGCTCGGCTGGCGCCGTTCCGCCGCCTCCAGCCCCTCGATCGTCTGGTTCCGCACCGCCGACTCGGTGCTCGGCCTCTTCCCGCACGACGAGCTGGCCGCCGACGCGGGCGTGCCGTCCGCCGGCGAACCGGCGTTCCGCGGCGTCACCCTCGCCGTGAACCTGGAGTCCCCGGCGCTGGTGGACGCCGCCCTGGGGACGGCGGTGGCGGCCGGCGCCATCGTGGTCAAGGCCCCGGCCGCCACCGACTGGGGCGGTTACTCCGGGTACTTCGAGGACCCGGACGGCCACCTCTGGGAGCTGGCCCACAACCCGTTCTTCGCCTTCACCGAGGACGGCTCGCTCGACCTGCCGAACTGACGGCGGGCTCGGCGGCCCCGGGAGCCCGGCGCCGGGAGTCCGGCCCCTGGGGCCCGGCCCCTGGACGCGCCTCAGCCCCGCGAGCGCGCCTTGAACGCCGCCTTGCGGGCCTCCTTGGCCACCGCCCGGTCCGGATGCAGCTCGCCGACCGCCTCCAGCACGTCCGCCGTGTAGGGGTGCTCGACCCGCCACAGCTCGCCGAAGTAGCCCACCGGCTCGTCCGTCACCGGCAGCTCGGTGACCAGGTCGCGCAGCTGGTCCGGATCGCCACCGGTGTCCAGCAGCTGGGCCGCGAAGGCGTCCACGACCGTCCACAGCGCCATCGCCCGGTCCGGCACGGGCACGTCCGCCACCCCGAGCGACACCAGCCAGGCCCGCGCGCCGCCGCCCAGCTCCGGGTCGTCCAGCACCTCCCGGGCGGCCGGCTCGGCGGGCGCGCCGAGCAGGCTCAGCGCCGAGTGGCAGAGCAGCCGCCGCATCGGGGCGTACGCGTCGGTGCCGCGCGCCGCCGCGAGCAGCTCGCGCGCCGCCGCCACCGGCTCCCGGCCGGCCACCCAGACCTTCAGCTCCTCCTCGGGCAGCACGTTGGCGGCCTCGCTGATCCCGCGGAGCAGCTCGGCCGCGTCGCCCCGGGCCAGGTCACCGACCAGCGGCGCGTCGTAGCCGTCCTCCAGCAGCCACTGGCGGATGCCGTACTGGCCCAGCGGGGTCAGCCGGACCAGCCCGAACCGGGCGGACTCCGCCTCGTCCAGCTCCGCCGGCTCCGCCCGCTCGTCCTCCCCCTCCTCCTCGTCGAAGAGCTCCGGGTCGATCGGCCGGTACTCCAGCACGCCCAGCTCGGCGAGGTCGGCGAGCATCGGGTCCAGGGCGACCATCACATCGGTGATGTCACCGAGCAGCTCGTCGCTCGGCTCCTCGCCCTCCGGGACCACCAGCAGCGCGGCCAGCACGCCCAGCGGCACCGTCTCATTGCCCGGCTCGGCGAAGGCGGTGGTCTCGTACAGCACCTGGAGCGCCTCGTCGAGCAGCTCGGCGGCCTCGTCGCGGGCGTCCTCGACCTCGTTCAGGCCGTCCTCGTCCGCCTCGTCCGCCTCCGCCGCGTCCTCGGCGGACTCCAGCTCCTGGGAGTCCGCCTCCACCGCCAGCTCCCGGACGATCCCGGCGGCGGTCAGCCACAGCTCCAGGACGGTCTCGGCGTCGCCCGCCTCGGCCTGCTCCAGGTCCGGGCCGGGAATCGCGACGTGCTCGCCCGCCGCCGTGGTGCCGATCTCGACGAGGTCGAGGTCGCAGGCCAGCGACCAGGCGCGCATCGCCTCGACCACCGCTTCCTGCGGCGCGTCCCCCTGCTCGGGGGCCAGGCCCAGCAGCCGGGCGGCCGGGGCCCGGTCCGGGCCGGTGAGGTCGCCGAACTCGTCCACCGCACGGTGCGGGGCCGTCCAGCGGGCCAGCTGCAGCGCCCAGCCGATCATCGGGACGGCCTTCGCCTGCTCGGCCAGCTCCGCCTCGGACGGCAGGGTGACCGGCGGCACCAGCACGGCCGCGTCGTCCAGGTCGTCGTCGTCCAGCCCGTGCGCGGCGAACGCCCCGTACAGATCCTGCAGCTCCAGGTCGGCGGGCAGCACCGCGCCCTCACCCGGCGCACCCGCCGCCGGGGTGTCGGCGTTCCTACGACGTCGTGCGGCCATCGTTGCGCGTTCTCCCTACGCCGAGCGGTCAGCCGGGCCGGGGCCCGCGGAGATCACCTCCGCGTCACCGGTCCACCACCTCAGCGTATAGGCCGGGCACCCCGGACGCCCGGCCTCAAGGGGCGCGCGCCGCAACCGTGCGCCCACCCCTTATCCTTCGAAGTCGGTACCGCGCACAACCCCGCGCGCGCCGACGGGCAACGTAGCCCCCCTCTTCAAGCTCACCCGCTCCACCAGGGAGCCCGCACCGAGGCCACCACCACAGCGCCGCCAGGACGGGCGCGCCGGCACACCCCGCCGACCCGGGTGGTGCCCGGCCACAGGAGATCCCTGCCATGGCGGACCTCTCCCCCGCCGGCTCCGGCCTGCGCACCGCGCAGTTCGACGGACGCCGACTGTCGGAGGCCCTGCTTCCCCTGGAGCTCGCGCCACGCGCCCAGCTCCAGCTCTCCGCGATCAGCCGCTGGAACGCGCTGCGCGGAGTACGCGTCGGCCTCGTCGCCGCCGCCCTGCTCCTCATGCTGATCGGGGCCAACCTGGCCACGCCGATCTACTCGCTGCTCCAGCAGCAGCTGCACCTGACCGCGCTGGACACCACGATCCTCTTCGCGATCTACGTGTTCGCCCTGGTCCCGGTGCTGGCCGTGGTCGGCCACTGGTCCGACCACCTCGGCCGGCGCGCCCTGATCCTGCCCGCCGTGGCACTGTCCGCCGTCGGCGACGTCGTGTTCGCGACCTCGGGCAGCTTCTGGCAGCTCGCCGCCGGGCGCGCCGTCCAGGGCATCGCGGTGGGCCTGTCGACGGGCGCCGCCGGAGCCGCCCTCGGCGACCTGATGCCGGACCACCCGGCCCGGGCCGCCAAGATCACCCTGGCCTGCTCGGCGGGCGGCGTCGCCCTCGGGCCGGTGATCGGCGCCCTGCTGGCCGGCGGCGCCGACCCGCTGCTCAGCCCGTTCCTGCTGCACTCCATCGCCCTGCTCGCGCTCTGCGTGCCGCTCGCGCTGGTCCACCCCCGCATGCCCGGCCGCAACCGGCCCCCGGCGTCCCCGCCCCGCATCACCACCCCGGCCCACCTGCGCCCCCAGCGCCCCCGGCTGCCGCTCACCGGCCGCCGCCCCTTCCTGCTCGCCGCCTCGGCCGGCTTCATCTCCTACGCGGTGTTCGGCGTCTACCTCAGCCTGGCCCCGGCCTTCGCCGCCAAGCTGCTGCACACCGACTCCAAGCTGGTCGGCGCCGTCGTCGCGGCCCTGCTGCTCGGCTCCTCGGCCGTCGCCCAGCTGCTCGTCCCGCCCACCGCGGACCGGCTGGTGATCGCCCTGGGCATGGCCGGCCTCGCCGCGGGCCTCGCCCTGGTGGTCACCGCCCAGTACACGGGCACCCCCGCGCTCCTCTTCATCGGCAGCGTCCTCGGCGGCGCCTGCCAGGGCATCGCCTTCCGCTCCCTGTTCACCACCGCCGTCGCCGCGATGAACCCCGAACGGAGGGGCTCCGAACTCTCCTCCCTCTGGATCATCATCTACCTCGGCTCCTCCCTCCCCATCGTCGCCGTGGGCGCCCTCGTCCAGGTCTACGGCCTCCTCCCCGCCACCAGCGGCTTCACCCTCCTCGCCGCCCTCCTCTGCGCCACCCTCGCCCTCGCCGTCGCCCGCAAGCCCAAGCACGGCTGACCGCAACGCCGCTGCCCGGGACTTCCCCCGAAGTCCCGGGCAGCGGCGTTTCCCGCGCATCATCCGCCTCGCCGAGCAGGGCGGGCCGCCCCCGCGCGCCCCCCCCCCCCCCCCCCCCCCCCCCCCCCCCCCGCGCCCCCCCCCCCGCGGGGGGTTTTGTGGGCAGCCCTCCCGCCGTCCCCCACCCTCCACCCCCCACCCGCCTCCCGGCGGGGACTTCCACCTCTCGGTGCTGATTTCTGCGGCCGACACCTGGAACCCCAAAGCCTCCGGGCCGTTGAGCAGAAGGAACCCGCCCCACCCAGGAAGAAGGCGCCATGCAGCACCGAGTCCGGGCCGTCCTCCTCACTCCTCACAGCACCCTGCTGCTGATCAAACGTATCCGCCCCGGCGTCGACCCGTACTGGGTGATCGTCGGCGGCAAGGTCGAGCCGACCGATGCGGGGCCCGAGGAGGCGCTGTTGCGGGAGGTGCGGGAGGAGGTCGGGGGCGAGGCGGAGATCGTCGGCCTGCTCCACACCGTTGAGGGCGACGGCGAGCGCCAGGACTTCTACCTCGCCACCATCGAGAAGTGGAGCTTCGAGGACCGCAGCGGTCCCGAGTTCAGCCAGGAAGGCCGGGGCGAGTACCTCCTGGAGGAGATCCCGCTGACCACCGAGGCCCTTGACGCGATCAACCTCCTGCCGCCGGAGATCGCCACGGTCCTCCGCGCGGCCGTCGCCTGCCCCTCCAAGCACCCCTGGCCAGCAAAAACACCGCCGCCCCGAAACCTCCGTTTCGGGGCGGCGGCCAGTTGACGACAGCGTCAGCTCGTACGGGTGGAACCCTCGGGCCACACGATCGTCACCGGTAGCTGGGCTGCACGGGCTGCGGCGACAGTGTCAGCGGTCCCCCCGCGCCCGCTGCCGGGCCTGCCGTCCCACACGGCGAACAAGTGGTCAGCACGGCGCAGCAACTCGTTGTTGGCGGCTTCGTACGCCTCGCGGTTGGCCTCGGCGAACGGCATGACGACAACCTCGGCGGCGGCCTGGTGAAGACGATCGAACTCGGCTGCATGTCCCGGTTTGACCTTGGTCCGGCGGTAGTCCGCCGACGGGATCACGGCGACCAGTCGGCCGCCGAGCGAGAGCACCGCGTCGGCGAAGATCGAGTCAGCACCCTTGGCGATGCACGAGACACCGGTGAGGCCGTGCTCGGTGTGGTCAGCGAGTAGCTTCTCCAGCGCTTCGCGGACCAGGACGACACTCTCGTCAGTGAGGTCCATGTGTCCGGTCACCGCGATCACGGTCATGCCGTTCCCCCTTCGGGTCAGTTCGCCAGTAGCTCGCGGATGCTATCGCGGGCTTCCTTGACGGCCGGGTTCGTGGATTCCCGGATGGTGTGCCGGTAGAGGTGGCCGAGCTGAGTGCGGACCCGGTCGGACTTCGTGAGCGTGGCGGCGGCTACAGCACGGTGGGTCTCCTCGGTGGCCCCCGACACGTCGCCCATGAGGAACTGGGCCTCGGCAAGCCCGATCCGGTCGAGTGCGTGAGATCGACTGGCTTCTGCCCCTCGCTCGGCGAGCGCTGCCCGGATGTGGTCGGCGGCAGCCTCTGAGTGGAGGCCCGGGTCGCTGCGAGCGAGATCCAGCAGCCGTCCGCCGGTGACCCCCGAGATCTCGGCTTCATCGAAGTACGCGATCCAGTGCGGTTCGTCCTCGGCGGCGCCGGCCGAAGCGAGCTCTTCCCGGGCTTGGTCGGTTGCCCTCCGGAACGCTGCTACCCGCCCCATCGCCGCATAGGCCCATGCTTCGCGTGTGCGAAGCATGGCCCGGACCCGGGCGCCGGTATGCCCGCGACCGCCGTCCTGCGCAAGTCGGACGAGTTCGAGCGCGTCGCCGGGCCGGTCGGCGCACAGCATCTGGCGTGCCATGCCGGCCAGGACATTGGCGCCGAACGCCCGGTCGCCACCCGCGTGTGTGGAGCGCAGGGCCAAGCGGTAGTAGTCCTGCGCCCGGCGCTGGCGTCCGGTATCCCACATCATGGTCGCTGCGGTACCGGCGAGTTGTGCCATGACGCAGTGGAGGCGTCCCTCGATGTCGGGTCGTTGCCGCTCTTCGAGAGCGGCGGCGGTGTCATTGAGTTGACCCAGCACCGCCTTGGCTCGCAAACCTCCCCCGAAACGATGGTCCCATTGGCGGAACGCGACGGCTGCGTGTTCGAGTTGGCTGATGTCGTGGGTCCCGAGGCGGCCCGGACGTCTGCGCTCAGAAGCGGGTGCAGGCGGGACCAGCCACCCTTCGAGCGGGTCCAGCAGGGCGGTCCCAGTGATTGCGGCGCCGGCAAGTAGCCAAGCGGCGGTGCGTCTGTCCATGGTGAGATCGGTTCCGGTGAGCTCTGCGGCCAGTGCGGTCGTCACCTCCGGCCGCCATGGGAAATCAACGTCCGGCGGGCCGACCACGATCGTGTTGGGCATTTCCGCGCTGCACTTCTCCCATGAGCGCGGGGCCAGACCGAGAAAGTTGCCGGGGATGCCCAGTCCATCGGCAATACGGGCGATCACCTCGTAAGAGGTGATCCGCTTGGATCCGTCGGACATGATCACGGAGACCTTGCCAGGAGTGAGCTGGCACGCCGCCGCGATGCGGTTCTGGGACAGACCACCGTACTTCTTGATCAGGCCGAATGCTGCTGAGAAGTCATGCTCAGCGAGTGCCAGTCGGAGGTCCTCGCGTTCGAGTAGCTCGGCTGGAAGCAGTGGACCACGGGTCGGGCCAGTGTGCGTCATCGGACACAGCCTTCGCTTGGAGCATAGCTGGTTACTGATCATCAAATCCTCTACCCACAAAGACTATTACCGTCCAGGTAACACCCGACGGGAATCGTCTGAATCTGCTTCCGGTCCGATCCTTATCTGCGTGCGGTCCGCCGCACGATCCGAGAGTTCGGCTGGAGGTCGCATGCCTGTCACCGTTCCCGTCCCGCCTGTCGACCCTCGTGGGTCCTGGCGGTTCGAGAAGCCCACGTCGCTCGACTCGGAGGGTGGTCGCTACTGATGAGCGGCATCGCTTCGTTTCCGGTGCCGCAGGAGTGGGATGTCATGCCGGACCCGTCGGCCATTCCGGCTGCCCGCCGTCTTGTGGTCGAGATCGCGCGGTTCTGGCAGGTGCCGCTCTCGGACGAGGCACTGCGTGATGCCGAGTTGTGCACCAGCGAACTCGTGGCCAACGCCATGGAACACACGAAGGCCCGGTGCCGGGTGGCGGTGCGATGGACCGGTGAGCGCCTTCGGGTGGAGGTCGCGGACTCCAGTTCGCGGCTTCCCGACCAGGGCAAAGCCCAAGACCTGACCACCAGTGGGCGCGGGCTGATCCTGATCGAAGGGCTCTCGCACTCGTGGGGATGGCACCCGTCCGGAACCGGCAAGGTCGTGTGGTTCGAGTGCGCGGCGGACCAGTCGGTGACCGGAGACGCACGGCTCGCCGTGCTCGTCCACGCCGTCCAGACCACCTGACCCACTTCAGGCTTCAGCCGCACAGGGCGATTCACCCCTCAAACCTTCTGCTCAGAGGTGGGCGGAAGTCATAAGAGAAGGAGCACCGCATGGAGAACGACACCAAGAAGTCGACGCCGAAGGAGGGCGGACTCCTGCTCGCGGTAGAGGAGTTGACCGCCGTCCAGGACAGGTACGACAGCCTCCGGTCCGACAACGCCGGCTCCTCGGGCGACGCGCCCTGGCCCGGCGGTGACGGCAACCTGACCGACATCGCATAGGACCCGGCCATCCCAGGGGCGGGGGTTCACGCACCGAACGGGCTCCCGCCCCCCGTCAGCACTCTCCACGGAGGTAGAAGTGGAACACCGCTTGATCACCGCAATCGAGACGGCCCTGAGCTGGGACGGCTCCGAACCGATCGGCGCGGGCTTCGCGCTCGGGCGGATCGAGGACGACGCGCTGCTGTCGCGCATCCTCACCCCGAACAAACTGCTCGACATCGCCATGCGGCGCAGCCTCAACCGGCCGCAGTTCCGGGCCTTCCAGAAGGGCGAGGAAGTCCACCCGGCCGTCTACTTCACCGACACGGTCAGCCCGCGCGGGCAGTCCATCCCGATGACCAACATGCACCGCCTCGGGCACCTGCTCCGACAGGGGGCGACGCTGATCATGGACCAGGTCAACGTCTTCGACCCCACCATGGAAGTCGCCTGCCGCGCCTTGCAGTGGTGGGCACGCGAGCGGGTGCAGGTGAACGCCTACCTCACCACAAACGCCGCCGCCGGCTTCCCCCTGCACTGGGACGACCACGATGTGATCGTCGTCCAGCTCTCGGGGCAGAAGGACTGGGAGGTCCGGGCCGCGTCCCGCACCGCACCCATGTACCGGGACGCCGACCCCAACAACACGCCCAGCGAGACCGTGATCTTCAACGGCACGCTCCACGCGGGCGACGTCATGCACATCCCGCGCGGCCACTGGCACCAGGCCACCCGCGCCCGTAGCGGCACCGGCCACAGCCTGCACGTGACCTTCGGCATCACCAAGCGCACGGGCGCGTCCTGGATGGCCTGGCTGGGTGACTGGTGCCGCGCGCAGGAGATCTTCCGCCGAGACCTCGACCGCGCCGGCGCCGGGACCACACCTCTGGTGGAGGAAGCCACCCGACTCGTCGGCCGGCGTGGTCCGGAAGACTTCCTGACCGTCTACGAGCAGCAGACCGCCCCCGGCCGACAGGTCCCGTTCCTGGACATCCTCGGCGGACTCCACGCCGTGGTGTGCACCACCCACTTCCCGCCCCGGATCACCGAGTACGAAAGCACCGTAGGCGTCACGTCGGCCGGAAAGCAGCTCGGCTTCGCCGCCAAGGCGCTGCCCGCCCTGCGGCCGCTGCTCAGCGGTCGGCCGGTCCTGCTCGAACAGGCGGCGGCGACCGTCGGGGACGAGATCTACGAGCTGGCCGACATCCTTGTCAAGGAGGACCTGTGCGCACCGCTGACCGACGAGTTGTCCTCGGGCTACACCGGTCTCGTCACCGTCGCGACATCCTGACCGAAGCCCTGGGGCTCGGCGTCACCGCGATCGACACTGCCTCGAACTACCTCCACCACCGGTCCCACCGCGCCCTTGGCGAGCTGGCCGGCGACCTGCTCCCGAGGTTCTCGGTCTCCACCAAGGTCGGCTATTTCAGTGACGGGCACAGCCTCTCCCCGGCACGCCTGCAGGAAGCCGTCGAGACCGTGGTGGCCGACCTCGGCCGCGAACCGGACACGATCCTGTTGCACAACCCGGAGCGCTCCAAGCCGGACACCAAGGCACTGGTGCAGGCGTGCGCAGTCCTGGCGGAGGCAGTGGAGCAGGGGAAGTGCGGTTCCTGGGGGATCTCCTCCTGGGATCCGCGCCCACTGGTCGGCCGCGATGCGCTCCGCCCAGATGTCCTCATGGTTCGCTCGGGCCTCCTGGTCAGCGGCGGCGTCCTCGCCGCCGCAGAAGCACTGGTGACCGCGTGGAGGCCAACCCGGGTAAGGGGGATGAGTCCGTTCGGCGGCAGTGCCGCAGACCCCGTGTGGCAGAAGGTCAACCCGAGGGTGTTCCTGCGGTCGCCTGACGCCACACCGGTACAGGCGGCGTTCCGGGTCGCCTTCGCGCTGCCCAAGGTGGAGGCTGTGGCGGTCGGCACCGATGACGCCGACCACCTACGGGAGCTTTGCGACGGCCTGGAGCACGAGATCGACACCGATGTTGTCCGGGCCTACCGGAAGCTCCTGCGCCGGTCCGCCTGAAGCTCCTTCACCATCTGCTCCGCCAGTGTGCGGGCTCCATCGGGGCGAGGGTCCTCGGGATGGACGTGCGGCCCGAGGATCTTCGCTGCGACGAACAGGGTCATCAGCTTGCCGTCGCGGGTCGCGAAGTCGGCGGTTCGTTCGGTGCGGACCCGGGCAGCCAGGGCGGGTACGGCGAGGGAGGCGGCCCAGAGGGTGGCGGAGTCCAGGCCGCGTGGGGCCATCCCCCAGTCCTCCCAGTCGAAGAGGCAGAACTCCGGCGCCGTCACGTTCGCCCAATTCAGGTCCGCGTGCGCTGGGAGCCACTCGTCGACCGTCGCGTCCACGTGCGGGAACACCTGGCGGATCGTGCGCGTCACCAGGTCCTGCGTGATCGTCTCGGTGTCGGGTGTGGCGATCCGGTTCGTCCGCTGTCGCGCCAGCGCATCCAGAGAGGAGTTCAGTTGCGCCCACCAGCCAGGAGGTAGCTCCGGTGCGTCCGCAAGCACTGCGGGCCCCACCGGTTCGGACGGCAGGAGCCCGGTCTCGTCGGCCCGCCACATCACCGGCTCGGCGTCGTCCCGCCAGGCGACGGCGGCCAGCCAGGCGGGTTTCGCGATGCCGCTCAGCGCCTCGGCCGACGGCGTGCCGTCCCCGCCCTGGGCGCCGATCCGGTCCAGGCCTCGCCGTTCGATCCGCACCCATGTGCCGCGCGCGGTGCGGGCGCCCACGGAGCGGCGCTTGCGGATCACCGAGGCCCGGTCGAGCCGGGTGTCCAAGGCGGTCTCCACCCGTTCCAGCACCTCGTCCACGGACACCCGGCGCAGATCCGTCATGGGGCAACGGTAGCGGGAGTCGTCGAGTTGGGGAGAGCCTTGGACCCTATCAGGTAGTCACGAACACCTCACGCTACGTCAAATGGCGTGGTACGTTCCGTGCGCAGAGAGAAAAATGCGACCCCGGCGGTGCTACCAACACCCCGGGGTCCGGCAACAGGAGCGAAACCTCCCATGCACATCCATCGTAGCGCCCACGCGCGCAACTTCACCGTCTTGCCCAACTTCGTGTTGCAGTACCGGAAGTTGAGCTACACCGCCCGCGGTCTGCTCGCGGACCTGCTCTCCCGGCCCGACGGCTGGCGGGAGGACGGGCGGCACATGGCCGACACCAGTCCGCAGGGGCGTGGGGCCGTCCGCAAGGCCCTGAAGGAGCTCACCGACGCCGGGTACTACCGCGTCGAGAAGATCCGGCTGCCCGACGGCACCCTCCGCAGCGAGGCGCACGTCTACGACACCCCGCAGCTTGCCCGGCCGGGTGTCACCCTCCCGGCGTCCGGTGGGCCGCCAACCGGCGGCGCTGGCAGTCCTGTTGTCAAGGACCGGTGCCAAGAACCCACCCTCCCGTCGGAGTCGGCCGACGAAGGCGGGCGGGAGGCGGTGGACACCCTGTTCCGTGTGATCCGGACCGAGCCCCGCTTGCGTCTGGGCGAGGCCGAGGCGCGGGAACTGGCGCCGCTGGTGGGGCAGTGGTTGGCGCGCGGGTGCACTGCGGCCGACCTCGCGGACGCCCTGTTGCCGGGGTTGCCGGCACCGATGCATTCGGCGGCGGCGGTGCTCCGCTACCGATTGGAGCGCAAGATGCCGCCCTGTCGGCCGGCGGAAGGGAGACGGAAAGCCAGCTACGTCGAGTGCGGCAAGTGCCATGATCCGGTGCCCGCACCGGGGATCTGCCGGGCCTGCGCCGGCCTCGTACAAGCACGAGAGGGTGGTGCTTCCGTGACAACGGCCAGAGGCGTCGCCCGCGCACGTGCCGCCCTGTTGGGGACGAGAGCACCGCATGTCGAGATCTCCCTCTCGGTGGCGACCCGAGGGTGAGCGGTGCGCACGGGCGCGCCGCGGCCGAGGAGGAGAGCGGGATGCAGGAGCTCGTGCAGCGGGTCGTCGACGAGATGGTGGAGTCGGGCGAGGAGCTGGGCGTCCAGGTCGCGGTGTACCGGCACGGGGAGCTGGTGGTGGACGTCGCGGCGGGGGTCGCCGATCCGGGGAGCGGGCGGGCGGTCGGCCCGGACACGCCGTTCTACAGCGCCTCCACCGGGAAGGGGGTGACCGCGACGGTGGTGCACGTGCTGGCGGAGCGCGGGGTGATCGGGTACGACCAACCGATCGTGGAGCTGTGGCCCGAGTTCGGGGCGCACGGCAAGCACGGGGCGACCGTGCGCCACGCGCTGACGCACTCGCTCGGCGTCCCGGCGGTGCCGGCCGGGCTCACGGTGCGGGACCTCGCGGACTGGGACGGGATGTGCGCGCTGATCGCCGGTTCCGAGCCCTGGTGGGAGCCCGGGACCAGGACCGGCTACCACGCGATGACCTGGGGTTTCGTGATGGGCGAGATCGTGCGCCGGGCCACCGGCAAGCCGGTCTCGCAGGTGCTCCGGGAGGAGGTGGCGCAGCCGCTGGGCATCGCCGACGAGCTGTTCCTCGGCGTCCCGGAGACCGAGCTCGGGCGGCTCGCGCGGCTTGAGGACGCGCCCGGTTCCGCCGAGGTGATGGCGGCGATGCCCGCCGACCTGCCGCTGTTCAGGGCCACGCCGCCCGCCGTGACGCCCAGCGCCGCGTACGGCAACGACCCCGTGGTGCTCACCGCGGACATCCCCTCGGGCGGCACGATGTCGGCCCGCGCGGTGGCCAGGATGTACGCCGCGCTGCTCGGTGAGGTGGACGGCGTCCGGCTGGTGTCGGAGGAGCGGCTGCGCGCGATCACGGCCCTGGCCACGGCCGAGGTCGACCAGCTGATCGGCTTCCCGGTGCCGCGCGCGCTGGGCTGGAACCTCGGCCGGCCCGGGGCGGACCCGCAGCGGACGCTCAGCACCTTCGGCATGCCCGGCATGGGCGGCAGCGCGGCGTACGCCGACACCGCGACCGGGATCGCCTTCGCGCTGACCAGGAACCGGTTCTTCCCCGGCCCCTCCACCGCCGTCGACCGGATCGGCGAGCTGGTCGCGAAGGCCGCCGCCGAGGCCGCAGGCAGCTGAAACGCGGGCGGCCCCTTCCCCCCGGACGAGGGGAAGGGGCCGCCCGGGAACGGCAGGCCTCAGACGTTGAAGCCGAGGGCGCGCAGCTGCTCGCGGCCGTCGTCGGTGATCTTGTCCGGGCCCCACGGCGGCATCCAGACCCAGTTGATCCGCAGGTCCTGGACGAGACCGTCGGTGGCGGTCTTCGCCTGGTCCTCGATCACGTCGGTCAGCGGGCAGGCCGCCGAGGTGAGGGTCATGTCGATGGTGGCCACGTCGGACTCGTCGATGTGGACGCCGTAGATCAGGCCGAGGTTGACGACGTCGATGCCCAGTTCGGGGTCGACGACGTCCATCAGGGCCTCGGTCAGGTCCTCGACGGAGACGGTGCCGGCGCTGGTGCCGACCGGGCCGGACGCGGTCTCCTCCGCGGGGGAGGTGGTTTCGTCGCTCATGGTGGGTGTCCTCCTCTGCGGTGTCAGTCGGTGACGGCGGGGTGCTCGGCGAGGGCCTTGGCGGTGGCGTCCTTCCAGGCCATCCAGCTGAGCAGCGCGCACTTGACCCGGGCCGGGTACTTGGAGACGCCGGCGAACGCGACGGCGTCCTCCAGCACCTCCTCGTCACCCTCGGCCTGGCCCTTGCTCTGCATCAGCTCCAGGAAGGCCTCCTGGACCGCCTGCGCCTCGCCCACGCTCTTGCCGACCACCAGGTCGTTCAGCACCGAGGCACTGGCCTGGCTGATCGAACAGCCCTGGGACTCGTAGGAGACGTCCGTGACGGTGGCGCCGTCGAGCTTCACCCGCAGGGTGATCTCGTCGCCGCACGTCGGGTTGACGTGGTGCACCTCGGCGTCACCGTCGCGCAGCCCCTTGCCGTGCGGGTTGCGGTAGTGGTCCAGGATGATGTCCTGGTACATCGAGTCGAGCTTCATGGTCGCGTTGCCCCGTCCCGTCAGCCGAAGAAGTTCCGGACGTGGTGCAGGCCGTCGACCAGCACGTCGACCTCGCCCGGCGTCGAGTACAGGTAGAACGACGCCCGGGTGGTCGCCGGAATTCCGTACCGCAGGCAGACCGGCCGCGCGCAGTGGTGGCCCACGCGCACCGCGATGCCCTGCTCGTCGAGCACCTGGCCCACGTCGTGCGGGTGGATGTCGCCCAGCGTGAACGAGATCGCCGCACCGCGGTCGACGGCCGTGCGCGGGCCGATGATCCGCAGGTCCGGGACCTCCAGCAGCCGCTCGACCGCGTACGCGGTGATGGCGTGCTCATGGGCGGCGATCCGCTCCATGCCGATGCCGGACAGGTAGTCGATGGCCGCGCCGAGACCGACCGCCTGGGCGATCGGCGGGGTGCCGGCCTCGAACTTGTGCGGCGCCGGGGCGTAGGTGGACGAGCCCATGGTGACGGTCTCGATCATCTCGCCGCCGCCGAGGAACGGCGGGAGGTCCTCCAGCAGCTCCTGGCGGCCCCAGAGCACGCCGATGCCGGTCGGGGCCAGCATCTTGTGACCGGTGAAGGCGACGAAGTCGGCCTCCAGCGCCTGCACGTCCAGCACCATGTGCGGCGCGGCCTGCGAGGCGTCGATCACGACCAGGGCGCCGACGTCCTGCGCCTTGCGCACGATCGCCTCGACCGGGTTGACGGTGCCGAGCAGGTTGGAGACCAGGGTGAAGGAGACCACCTTGGTCTTCTCGGTGATCAGCTCGTCGATGTTCGACAGGTCGAGCCGGCCCTCGTCGGTCAGCCCGAACCACTTCAGCTTCGCGCCGGTGCGCTGCGCCAGCAGCTGCCACGGCACGATGTTGGAGTGGTGCTCCATCTCCGTGATGACGATCTCGGAGTCCTTGTCGACCCGGTACGGCTCGTCGGCCCAGCCGAGCATGTTGGCGACCAGGTTGAGCGACTCGGAGGCGTTCTTGGTGAAGATCACCTCGTCGCGGCTCGGCGCGTTGACGAACGCCGCGACCTTGTCCCGGGCGCCCTCGTACAGCGCCGTGGCCTCCTCGGCGAGCACGTGCACGCCGCGGTGGACGTTGGCGTTGTGCCGCTCGTAGTAGGCGTTCAGCGCGTCGAGCACCTGGCGGGGCTTCTGCGAGGTGGCCGCGTTGTCCAGGTAGACGAGCTGCTTGTCGTCGTGCAGCAGGCGCTGCAGGACCGGGAAGTCCTTGCGGATCGCGTCGGTGTCGAGCAGGCCCGGCAGGACCACCGACCCGTGCGACTCGTGCGTATGGATCACTCGGACGCGCCACCCTTCACGTAGGCCTCGTAGCCCTCCTCCTCCAGCTTGTCGGCCAGCTCGGCACCGCCGGACTCGACGATGCGGCCGCCCGCGAAGACGTGGACGTGGTCGGGCTTGATGTAGCGCAGGATGCGGGTGTAGTGGGTGACCAGCAGGGTGCCCACCTCCCCGGTCGAACGAACGCGGTTGATGCCCTCGGAGACGACCCGCAGCGCGTCGACGTCCAGGCCGGAGTCGGTCTCGTCGAGGATCGCGATCCGCGGCTTGAGCAGCTCCAGCTGGAGGATCTCGTGGCGCTTCTTCTCACCGCCGGAGAAGCCCTCGTTGACGTTGCGCTCGGCGAAGGCCGGGTCCATCTGGAGGGCGGCCATCGCCTCCTTGACCTCCTTCACCCAGGTGCGCAGCTTGGGGGCCTCGCCGCGGACGGCGGTGGCGGCGGTGCGCAGGAAGTTGGAGACCGAGACGCCGGGGACCTCGACCGGGTACTGCATGGCGAGGAAGACGCCGGCCCGGGCGCGCTCGTCGACGGACATCTCCAGGACGTCCTCGCCGTCCAGCAGGACGGAGCCGCCGGTGACGGTGTACTTGGGGTGGCCGGCCAGCGAGTAGGCCAGGGTGGACTTGCCGGAGCCGTTCGGACCCATGATGGCGTGGGTCTCGCCCTGCTTCACGGTCAGGTCGACGCCCTTCAGGATCTCCCGGGGGCCGTTCTCCGCCTCGACGGAGACGTGCAGGTCGCGGATTTCAAGGGTAGCCATGTGTACTCAGGACTCCTGGTTGACGGAGACGAGCACATCGTCCCCTTCGATCTTTACGGGGTAGACAGCGACCGGCCTGGTGGCGGGCAGGCCGGAGGGCTTGCCGGTGCGCAGGTCGAAGCTGGAGCCGTGCAGCCAGCACTCGATCATGCAGTCCTCGACCTCGCCCTCGGAGAGCGCGACGTTCGCGTGCGAGCAGATGTCGTTGATCGCGAACACCCCCTCGTCGGTGCGGACGACGGCCACCGGCACGCCGTTGAGGTCGACGCGCTTGGGCACGTCCTCAGCCAGTTCGCTCAGCGCGCAGGCGCGAAGGAAGCTCATCGGGGTCAGACCGCCGCTTCCAGCTCGGCCTCGATCTTCTCCATGAGGTGGTCCTGGATCTCGGCGACGCCGATCTGCTGGACCAGCTCGGCGAAGAAGCCGCGCACCACCAGGCGGCGGGCCTCGTCGGCCGGGATGCCGCGGGCCTGAAGGTAGAAGAGCTGCTCGTCGTCGAAGCGGCCGGTGGCGGAGGCGTGGCCGGCGCCGACGATCTCGCCGGTCTCGATCTCCAGGTTCGGCACCGAGTCGACCCGGGCACCGTCGGTGAGCACCAGGTTGCGGTTGTGCTCGTAGGTGTCGGTGCCCTCGGCGGCGGCGCGGATCAGCACGTCGCCGATCCACACGGCGTGCGCGTCCTGGCCCTGCAGCGCGCCCTTGTAGACGACGTTGGAGCGGCAGTGGGGGGTGTCGTGGTCGATGACCAGACGGTGCTCCAGGTGCTGGCCGGCGTCGGCGAAGTAGAGGCCGAACAGCTCGGCCTCGCCGCCGGGCGCGGCGTAGCCGACCCGCGGGTGCAGGCGCACCACGTCGCCGCCGAAGGTGACGACGACGGACTTCAGCGAGGCGTCGCGGCCGATCAGCGCGGTCTGCTGGGCGACGTGCACGGCGTCGCGGTCCCAGTCCTGGACCGAGACGAAGGTGAGCTTGGCGCCGTCGCCGAGCAGCAGCTCGACGTTGGCGGCCCGGGTGCCGGTGCCGGTGTGGTTCAGCACCACGACGGCCTCGGCGAACGGCTTGACGTCGAGGACCACGTGCGCGAAGCGGGTGCCGCCCTCGCCGTGCACGTCGATCCGCACCGGCTCGGTGAGCGCCGTCTCCTGGGGGACGGTGACCACGAGCGCCTGCTCGAAGGCGCTGAACGCCTGCGCGGCGACCCGGTCGACCGGCTTGCCGGCCTTGCCGAGGCGGGCGTCGTCCCGGCCGACGGTCTCGGCGGTGACGCCCTCGGGCAGGCTCAGCTCGACCTTGTCCTCGCCCTTCTCGGCGTCGACGGCGGTGCCGTCGTGCAGGCCGCCGAGGCGGTGCAGCGGGGTGAACCGCCAGTCCTCCTCGCGGCCGGTGGGCACCGGGAAGTCCGCGACGTCGAAGGACGGCGCGACCGCGACGCGGGCGTCGATCGGCTGCCGGACGCTGTCCCGGCCGGTGCCGGGGCCGGCCAGCTGGGCGCCGGCGCCGGCGGTGCCGACCTCGATCGAACCGGCGGTGGTGGAGCCGGTGTTGTTCGCAGCGACATTCAAAGGCGTGTCAGCCATGGCTGTTCGTTGTGCTCTCTTCCTCAAAATACGTGTCGATGGACGGCGGGGCGGTCGGCGGGTCAGCCGACGGACCCCTCCATCTGCAGCTCGATCAGCCGGTTCAGCTCCAGCGCGTACTCCATCGGCAGCTCGCGCGCGATGGGCTCGACGAAACCGCGGACGATCATCGCCATGGCCTCGAACTCGGTCATGCCGCGGCTCATCAGGTAGAAGAGCTGGTCCTCGCTGACCTTGGAGACGGTCGCCTCGTGGCCCATGGACACGTCGTCCTCGCGGACGTCCACGTACGGGTAGGTGTCCGAGCGCGAGATGGTGTCGACCAGCAGCGCGTCGCAGAGCACGTTGGACTTGGCGCCCTTGGAGCCCTCGCCGATCTCGATCAGACCGCGGTACGAGGTGCGGCCGCCGCCCCGGGCCACCGACTTGGAGACGATGTTCGAGGAGGTGTTCGGCGCCATGTGGACCATCTTGGCGCCGGCGTCCTGGTGCTGGCCCTCGCCGGCGAAGGCGATGGACAGGGTCTCGCCCTTGGCGTGCTCGCCCATCAGGTAGACGGCCGGGTACTTCATGGTGACCTTGGAGCCGATGTTGCCGTCGATCCACTCCATGGTCGCGCCCTCGTACGCCACGGCGCGCTTGGTGACCAGGTTGTAGACGTTGTTCGACCAGTTCTGGATGGTCGTGTAGCGGCAGCGGCCGCCCTTCTTGACGATGATCTCCACGACCGCCGAGTGCAGCGAGTCGGAGGAGTAGATCGGCGCGGTGCAGCCCTCGACGTAGTGGACGTAGGCGTCCTCGTCGACGATGATCAGCGTCCGCTCGAACTGGCCCATGTTCTCGGTGTTGATCCGGAAGTAGGCCTGCAGCGGGATGTCGACGTGGACACCCTTCGGCACGTAGATGAAGGAGCCGCCGGACCACACGGCCGTGTTCAGCGCGGCGAACTTGTTGTCGCCGGCCGGGATGACGGTGCCGAAGTACTCCTTGAACAGCTCCGGGTGCTCGCGCAGCGCGGTGTCGGTGTCCAGGAAGATGACGCCCTGCTCCTCCAGGTCCTCGCGGATCTGGTGGTAGACGACCTCGGACTCGTACTGGGCGGCGACACCGGCGACCAGGCGCTGCTTCTCCGCCTCCGGGATGCCCAGCTTGTCGTACGTCGCCTTGATGTCCGCCGGCAGGTCCTCCCAGGACTCGGCCTGCTTCTCGGTGGAGCGGACGAAGTACTTGATGTTGTCGAAGTCGATGCCGGACAGGTCGGAGCCCCAGGTCGGCATGGGCTTCTTCCCGAACAGCTTGAGGCCCTTGAGACGCAGGTTCAGCATCCACTCGGACTCGTTCTTCTTGGCCGAGATGTCGCGGACGACGTCCTCGTTCAGTCCGCGCTTGGCGGCGGCGCCGGCCACGTCCGGGTCGGCCCAGCCGTACTCGTAAGTGCCGAGGCCTTCGAGCTCGGGGTGCGAAACGGTGTCAGTCATGCGGGCTTCCTAACGCGCGGACGCTGAATCATCGGTGGACGTACCGGCAGTCGGCGCGGCACCGGTGTCCCGGCCCGCGGCGGTGCGCAGGGCGGGCGACGATGCGGCACCGGGTGCCGGCACATAGGTCGTGCAGACCCCGTCGCCGTGGGCGATGGTGGCCAGCCGTTGCACATGGGTGCCCAGCAGCTGGGAGAAGACCTCGGTCTCCGCCTCGCAGAGCTGCGGGAACTGCTCGGCGATGTGCGCGACCGGGCAGTGGTGCTGGCAGAGCTGGGCGCCCGCCGGGGCCTTCGCCGCGGCCGACGGGACCCGCCGCACCGTGGCAGCGTACCCGTCGGCACTGAGTGCCTGGGCGAGTGCCTCGGTGCGTTCCGCCGCCCCGGCGGTGCGCAGGGCCTCCAGGTACTTCTCCGCCTGCCGGCCGAACCGGGCGCGGGCGAAGGCGGCGACCGCCTCCTCGCCGGCCTTGCCGCCGCCGACCGAGTCGGAGATCCAGCGCAGGGCGTCGGCGGCGAGCTGGTCGTACTCCTGGTAGAAGGCGTCCCGGCCGGCGTCGGTGAGGGCGAAGACCTTGGCCGGGCGGCCCCGGCCGCGGCTGCCGTAGACCCGCTGCTCGCGGGACTCGACCAGACCGGCGGCGGTGAGGCCGTCCAGGTGACGGCGGACGGCGGCGGCCGTGAGGCCGAGCCTGCTCGCCAGGTCGGCGGCGGAGGACGGGCCGTGGTCCAGGATGGAGCGGGCGACCCGGTCCCGGGTGGCCCGGTGGCCGTCCAGCAGGACCTCGGCCGCCGTCGCGGGCACGGCGCAGCCGGGGGCCGACTCGGCCTCCTGCTGCGTGGAGTGCTCGCGCATGTTTTTCACAACACCAGTGTTGCGTAATTACTTCCGGCAGGACAAGCCGTGATCCAGGCCTCACCCGTGGCATCTGTCACGCAGGTAAGCCTTACCTGACCAGCGGATGAAGTGATCAAGCCCGGCGTGCAAACGGCCTGTTGGGGGCTCTTAGACTCACCCGTATGCAATCCGAACCCGCGGTCCAGATCACCGGGCTGGTCAAGCGCTACGGCGAGAAGGCCGCGGTGGACGGTCTCGACCTCAGCATCGCGCGCGGCACGGTCACCGCCGTCCTCGGCCCCAACGGCGCCGGCAAGACCACCACCATCGAGACCTGCGAGGGCTACCGCCGTCCGGATGCCGGCACCGTGCGGGTGCTCGGCCTGGACCCGGTCGCCCGGGGCGCCGAGCTGCGCCCCCGGATCGGCGTGATGCTGCAGTCCGGCGGCGTCTACGCGGGGGCCCGTGCCGTCGAGATGCTCCGGCACACCGCCCGGCTGCACGCCCACCCGCTGGACGTCGACGCGCTGGTCGAGCGGCTCGGCCTCGGCTCCTGCGGGCGCACCGCCTACCGCCGGCTCTCCGGCGGCCAGCAGCAGCGGCTCGCCCTGGCGATGGCCGTGGTCGGCCGCCCCGAGCTGGTCTTCCTGGACGAGCCCACCGCGGGCCTGGACCCGCAGGCCCGCCGCGCCACCTGGGAGCTGGTCCGCGACCTGCGCCGGGACGGCGTCACCGTGGTGGTCACCACCCACCACATGGAGGAGGCCGAGCAGCTCGCCGACCGGGTCGCGATCGTCGACCGCGGCCGGGTGATCGCCGAGGGCACCCCGGACGAGCTCTGCCGCGGCGGCGCGGAGTCCACCGTGCGCTTCGACGCGCCGCCCGGGCTGGACCTCGCCACCCTGCTCAAGGAGCTGCCCGAGGGCGCCACCGCCGCCGAGACCTCCCCCGGCAGCTACCGCGTCGAGGCGCCGGTCGACCCGCAGCTGCTGGCCACCGTCACCGCCTGGTGCGCGGCCGGCGGCGTGCTGCCCGAACGGCTCGCGGTGCAGCGCCGCAGCCTCGAAGACGTCTTCCTCGACCTGACCGGACGGGACCTGCGTTCATGACCACCACCGACCACGCCGACGACACTGGCCACGCCGGCTACGCCCCGAGGCCCGGCGCCGCGCCGGTCGGCCGGATGCTGCTCGCGCAGACCGCGTTCGAGACCCGGATGCTGCTGCGCAACGGTGAGCAGCTGCTGCTCACCGTGGTCATCCCGACGGTGCTGCTGGTGCTCTTCTCCGCCGTCGACGTCGTCGCCGTCGAGGGGCCCGGCAAGCGGGTGGACTTCCTCGCCCCGGGGCTGCTCGCGCTCGCGGTGATGTCCACCGCGTTCACCGGCCAGGCCATCGCCACCGGCTTCGAGCGGCGCTACGGCGTGCTGAAGCGCCTCGGTGCCAGCCCGCTCCCCCGCTGGGCGCTGCTCACCGCGAAGACCGGCTGCGTGCTGGTCACCGAGGCGCTCCAGGTGGCGCTGCTGTCGGTGATCGCGCTGGCCCTCGGCTGGTCCCCGCAGGGCAACCCGCTCGGCGTCCTCGCCCTCCTGGTGCTCGGCACCGCCGCCTTCTCCGGCCTCGGCCTGCTGATGGCCGGCACCCTGCGCGCCGAGGCCACCCTGGCCGCCGCCAACCTGGTCTTCATCCTGCTGCTGCTGGCCGGCGGGGTGATCGTCCCGCTCTCGAAGTTCCCCGCCGCCGTCCAGTCGGCCCTGGAACTCCTCCCCATCGCCGCCCTCTCCGACGGCCTGCGCGCCGTCCTGCAGACCGGCGCCGCCACCCCCTGGACCGACCTCGCCGTCCTCGCCGCCTGGGCCGTGGCCGCCCTCGCCGCCGCCGCCCGGTTCTTCCGCTGGGAGTGACACCCGGCCCCGCACGACGGAACGGCCCCCGGCTCGGTGGATGAGCCGGGGGCCGTCGTCGTCTCCGGACCGGGGGACCCGCGTCCCCTCCGGATCAGCTCTCGGGGTTGGCGCCGCGGCGGCGGCGGGCGAGCAGCAGGAGGGCGCCGCCGAGGACGACCACGCCGCCGCCGACGGCCGCGATGACCGGGGTGGCGTCGCTGCTACCGGTCTGCGCGAGCGCCGGGGCGGCCGGGGCCGGCGTGACGACCGGGGCCGGGGTCGCCGTGCGGCTGGGGGTGGGGGTCGGCGTCACCGTACGCGTCGGCGTGGGGGTGGGCGTCGGGGTCGGGGTCGGGGTGGCCGTCCGGGTGGGCGTGGGGGTCGGCGTCGGCGTGGGCGTCGGCGTCGGGGTCGGCGTCACCGTGGGGGTGGGCGTCGGCGTCGGCGTCGGGGTCGGCGTCGGCGTGGGGGTCGGCGTGGGAGTCGGGGTGGGCGTCGGCGTGGCGCAGACCGGGATCGTCTTGGTCTCGGTCTTGTTCCAGTCGTTGTTCTTGGGGTCCTCGGTGGTGGTCACCACGAGCGTGGCGTCGACCGGCGCGTTGTGCGCCGCCACCGGGAAGGTCTGGTGGAACTCCTTGCCGAACTCCTTCTGGTCCAGCAGCTTCACGCCGTCCAGGGTCAGGCTGACGGAGTTCTTGATCCCCGCCTCGGCACTGTAGTTGGTCAGGTCGACCACGATGCTGTCGCAGGTCACCCGCCAGGTCGGCACATGGGCCGACGCGCTGGTCGCCAGCACCACCGGCAGCAGGACGGCGGCCGCCGCCGTGCCCGCCACCGCCGCGCCGGTTCCGATCATCTGCCGCCGCTGTCGCGCCATCTCGTTGTCCCCTCCGAATGGTCTTGTGCAGCAGGCGTGTTGAGTGGAACAGCGGTGGCCCGCTACGACTGTCCGGGGGACTCTACCGGCACTCCCGTACCTCTCCACACCCCGCTGCGCGGCCGGATTTCCTCTGTCCGGCCGCCTGTGCGTGTGCATCGGTACCCCATCACACCCACGGCCTCGGAGGACGCCGCTTCGGCCAACACGGAATGAACTCCGTCACAGTGGCCGAAAAGCGCGACCCCCGGTGATCGTTCGCGATCACCGGGGGTGCCTGATCGGGCAGTTCGGATCATTGACGGTCCGACACCTTCCAGGGGCGGGCTCAGGCCTGGCCGGCCGCCTTGCGCCGACGCGCGACCAGGACCAGCGCGCCACCGGCGGCGATGACCACCGCGCCGCCGATCGCCAGCGGCACGACCGGGCCGGAACCGGTGTGGGCGAGGTCGCCCCCGGCGTCGGCCTTGACCGACGGGCTCGCCGAGGCGCCCGGTACGACCGCCGCGCCGGACGCGGAGGCCGACGGGCTCGCCGAGGCGCTCGCGGACGGCTTGGCCGTCCCCGAGGCGGACGGGGCGGTCGAACCGCTCGGCGTCACCGACGGAGCGGCGGTGCCCGGGGTGGCCGGCGGGGTGCTCGGCGTCCCGGTGGTGCCCGGGGTGGGCGGCGTGGACGGCGTGGTGGTGGCGGACGGCGTACCGGTCGGCACCACCACCGGCGGCGTGGTGGCCGGCGTGGTCGGCGGCGTGGTGGGGGTCACGACGCCCGGCAGGCAGCCGGTGAACGGGTAGTGGTGCGTCTCCGCGCCGCCCTTGCCGGTCAGCGACTTGACGATGACCGAGCCGTTCACCGGGGCGGCCGAGCCGAGGTCGAACGCGGCGTTCGGCGCCAGCACGGTGCCGGACCAGGCGGCCAGGCTGCTCTTGACCACCTTGGTGGCGGTCGGGAAGTTCCAGAGCAGCTTGGAGCGGACGGCGCCGCCGTGCGCGCTCTGGTTCTTGTCGTCGAGGACGTAGGCCTTCTTGCCCTCGTCCCACAGGTGGAAGCCGGTGGTCTTCGCGGCGGCCTGGTCGTACGACGCGCCGGTGACGGTGACCACGGTGACCGCGCCGGCCGGCACCTTCACGAAGATGTCGGTGGCGCCCTGCAGGGTGGCCGCCGGAACGGTGAAGCTGTTGAACTTCGCGTCGCCGCTGGTGAGGTAGAGCTCCTTGCCCTTGGCCTCGACGGTGGCGCCGGCGGTCTGCGGCAGCCCCGCCAGCGTGGTGGCGACGGCGCGCGCCCTGGCGAACTCGGCGGCGAAGTCGATCGGCGAGCCGCCCTGGCCGACGGTGCCCTGGTGGGCCTGGATCACGGCGGCCTCGGGCTTCGAGCCGTAGACGCCGTTGCCCTTCATCACCTGGGTGTTGCCGCCGGTCAGCTTGCCGGCGACGACCAGGGCGTTGCCGCCGGGCAGCGCCTTGACCTGGTCCGCGGTCAGCTCCTGGCCGACCGAGAAACCGCCGGTGAAGTCGGCGTTGCCGCCGACCGCCACCGCACCCTCGGCGTCCGGCGTATGGGTGTCGTCACCCTCGACGAACTCTCCGTAGAGGTTGGCGACCCCGAGGCTCAGGCACTGGTTCGGGTCGGCGGCGTAGGCGGTGGCCGGGGCTACCAGCCCGGCCAGAACGAGTGATCCACCGAGCGCGAGCGCTGCGGCGGGAACGGATATGCGCATGTGCAGGATCTCCGCTTACGTGCGGGGGTGGGAGGGGTCCACCTGAAAAAGGTATGGACCAACCCGCACTCTTTCGGCCAAATGGGTGAATGGTCAAGACCAATGACCGTGTTGCCCGAACAGTCCTTTTTGCGACGTCTTTACGGAACATGGGTTTACCGCTAAGTCGACTCGGGAAGACTCCGCCGTTCGACCGGACGCCACCGCCGCCCCGCCCCAAGATCGGCTGTAAGGCCGCATACCATGGACGCCGTGCCTAACACCACCCCCTTCTCCCTGCTCGCCGAGCGCTGGCAGCCCTCCGCCGCCGTGGTCAAGCGCGCCGCGTTCGCCGCGCTGGTGATGAGCGTGGTGATCGTCGTCACCGGCGGCGCCGTCCGGCTCACCGCCTCCGGCCTCGGCTGCACCACCTGGCCGCGCTGCACCGACGAGAGCCTCACCCCGACCGCCGAGATGGGCTTCCACGGCGTCGTCGAGTTCACCAACCGGATGCTCACCTACGTGCTGAGCGCCGCCGTCGGCTGGGCGATCCTCGCCGCCCGCGGCCACCGCCCCTGGCGGCACAGCCTGACCAAGCTCGGCTGGGCGCAGTTCTGGCTGGTGATGAGCAACGCCGTGCTCGGCGGCATCACCGTGCTGACCGGCCTCAACCCCTACACCGTGGCGCTGCACCTGATCGCCGCGATGGCCCTGGTCTGGGTCGCCACCCTGATGTGGGAGCGCAGCAAGGAGGGCGACGGCCCGGCCCGCCCGCTGGTCGCCGAGCCCATCAAGCGCCTCGGCTACGTCCTGGTCGGCGTGATCGGCCTGCTGGTGGCCGCCGGCACCCTGGTCACCGGCGCCGGACACCACCCGGGCACGCCCAAGGACAACAAGATGGTCCCGCGCATCCCGCTGGACTACGACCGCCTCGCCCAGGCCCACGCCGACCTGGCCTTCGTCTCGATCGGCCTGTCGATCGCGGTGATCTTCGTCTTCGCCGCCGTCAAGGCCCCGCCGGCCGCCAAGGCCCGGGCCCGTGAACTCCTCGCCGGCCTGCTGCTCCAGGGCGTGATCGGCTTCGTCCAGTACTTCACCGACGTCCCCGAGCTCCTCGTCGGCCTCCACATGCTCGGCGCCACGCTGATCTGGATCGCCGCCCTGCGCATCCCCCTCGCCCTGCGCACCCGCGACGCCGTCCCGGTCGCCTCCGGCGCCCCCGCCGCCCGCACCCCCGAGGCCGCGGCCGTCTGACGGCTCCCGGACACCGCGAAGGGCCCCGGTCGTACCCGACCGGGGCCCTTCGGCGTCGCACGGGCGGCGGGTCAGCCGCCGAGCTGGATGCCGGCCATCCGCTTCCACTCGTAGGCGCCGGTCCGCATCTTCAGGCCGAGCTCGCCCTCGAAGGAGTCGTGCAGGGTGATCCCCGCGAGCTCGGCGGCGCGGCGGCCCACCGCGTAGCTGGGCGCGACCTGGTCGCCCCAGGCGCCGTCGGCGCCGACCACCACGATCCGGGTGGCGACCGCGCCGACGTACTCGACGACGCCGTCGGCGCTGCCGCCGTGCTGCGCGGCGAAGGCGGTCAGGTTCTTGGCGATGCGCTTGGCGCGGCGCTCGGCACGGGCGTCCGGCGCGGCGGGGGTGGCGGTCTCTGCGCTGCTCATGCCCGCATGCTACCCAGCGGTAGGGGTGCTGGCGACGGGAGCGCCGTGTGCACCGGGCCACATACTGAGGGGGTGACCTTCGACGGCTGGCCGGCCGAGGCGCTCGACTTCTACGAGCACCTCGAAGCCGACAACTCCAAGACCTTCTGGCAGTCCCACAAGGCCCGGTACGAGCACGCCGTACGGGAGCCCATGGAGCAGCTGCTGGCCGAGCTGGAACCCGGGTTCGGGCCGGGCACGATCTTCCGCCCCCACCGGGACGTCCGGTTCAGCGCCGACAAGTCCCCGTACAAGACCCACATCGGCGCCCATCTGCGGGCCGGCGGCTACGTGCAGCTCTCCGCCGACGGCCTGGCCTGCGGCAACGGGCTCTACCGGCTCGCCGCCGACCAGCTGGAGCGCTACCGCGCCGCGGTCGCCGAGGACGTCTCCGGCGCGGAGCTGGAGCGGGTGGTCGCCCGGGTCCGCGCGGCCGGCCCCGAGGTGATCGGCCGGGACTCGCTGAAGTCCGCCCCGCGCGGCTACCCCAAGGACCACCCGCGGATCGCGCTGCTGCGCCACAAGGGGCTGGTCGCCTGGCAGGAGTGGGCGCCCGGGCCCTGGCTGGGCACCCGGGACGCGTACGAGCGGATCACCGGCTTCCTGCGCGCCTCGCAGCCGCTCAAGGACTGGCTGGACGGCCACGTCGGCCCCTCGGAGCTCCCCTCCCGGTGACGGCGCCGGAGAACGAAGAAGGCCCCGGTCGCATCGACCGGGGCCTTCTCGGCAGTCCTCACTTCACGAACGGGTCCACCGCGATCACCACGAACAGCAGCGTCAGGTAGGTGATCGACCAGTGGAACAGCCGCATCTCCTTGAGCTTGGCACCCACCACACCGGCCTTCGCCCGCCCGTACAGCGCGTGCGCCTCCTTGAGCCAGGCCGCGCCGAGCAGCACCGCCGAGACCGGGTAGAGCCAGCTGGTGTCGGCCAGCGGCCACAGCAGCAGCGAGACGCCCACCATCACCCAGGAGTAGGCGACGATCTGCTTGGCGACGGCCAGGTTGCCCTTGATCACCGGGAGCATCGGCACCCCGGCCCGGGCGTAGTCCTCGCGGACCTTCATCGACAGCGGCCAGTAGTGCGGCGGCGTCCAGAAGAAGATCACCAGGAAGAGCACCAGGGCCGACCAGGAGACCGAGTTGGTGACGGCCGCCCAGCCGACGAAGACCGGCATGCAGCCGGCGATCCCGCCCCAGACGATGTTCTGCGCGGTGCGGCGCTTGAGTCCCAGCGTGTAGACGAACACGTAGAACAGCAGGGCGCCGAGCGCCAGCGCCGAGGACAGCCAGTTGACCAGGACGCCCAGCCAGACCGTCGACAGCACACCGAGCGTGATGCCGAACACCAGCGCCTCGCGCGGCGAGACCATGCCGGTGACGATCGGCCGCCGCTCGGTACGGGACATCACCGCGTCGATGTCGCGGTCGATGTACATGTTGAGGGCGTTGGCGCCGCCCGCCGAGAGGTACCCGCCGAGGACCACCTTCAGCACCAGCAGCAGGTTCGGCACGCCGCGTTCCGCCAGGAACATCACCGGAACCGTGGTGATCAGCAGCAGCTCGATGATCCGCGGCTTGGTCAGTGCGACGAAGGCGCCCACACGGGCCCCGAACGGCCGTTGCGCAGGCGTCGCCCCGGTGACCCCGGCGGGACGGGATTCGACGGCGGTCACTAACACCCCAACTGAAGATGAATCCTCGCAGGCGGCCACCGGAACGTTGTCTCCCGAATCGTCCGCTCTGCGCGTACCACGCCACCTTAGACGCTCCATATCTCCCCACCGGCCCCGGGGGTGCCCCGGCGGGGCGGAACGCACACCCCCGGGTGAACCCCCGCCGCCCCCACCTGGAACGTTGCCCGAGGGGCCGCGCGGGGCCGCCGGTCCCCCGTCCCGCACCCCGGGGAGGCGAACCGGACGGATCCGGGCGAGGGTGGACAAAGGGACCGGCCCCGCCGGGCCAGGGTCGTCCACGGACCGTCCGGGGAATGACGGCCAACATGCCTGAGTTGTCCCACCACGGAGGGTGAGCCCCGGCCCGGACGGTAGGCTCGCCCACAGAAGCGGGATCTACCCTCCGTGACCGGCACCACCACAGCGTCCGGCCCCAGCGACGTGGCCGACCCGGTCCCTCACGGGGTCACTCTTCACCATGGAAGGAGCCCTGAGACAGGGTGAGCACGACGCCGAATGCATTCGAGTGGTCGGACCTCGACGAGCGGACCGTCGACACGGCCCGGGTCCTGGCGATGGACGCGGTCCAGAAGGTCGGGAACGGACACCCCGGGACGGCCATGTCGTTGGCCCCGGCCGCCTACCTGATCTTCCAGCGCTTCCTGCGCCACGACCCCACCGACCCGTCCTGGGTCGGCCGTGACCGGTTCGTCCTCTCCCCCGGTCACACCAGCCTGACGCTCTACACGCAGCTCTACTTCTCCGGCTACGGCCTGGAGCTCGACGACCTCAAGGCCTTCCGGGTCGCCGGCAGCCGCACCCCCGGCCACCCCGAGCACGGGCACACCGCCGGCGTCGAGACCACCACCGGCCCGCTCGGCCAGGGCATCGCCAACGCGGTGGGCATGGCGATGGCCGCCCGCTTCGAGCGCGGCCTGTTCGACCCGGACGCCCCGGCCGGCGAGTCGCCCTTCGACCACACCATCTGGTCCATCGTCTCCGACGGCGACCTGGAGGAGGGCATCTCCGCCGAGGCGTCCTCGCTGGCCGGCCACCAGAAGCTCGGCAACCTGGTCGCCCTCTACGACGACAACCACATCTCGATCGAGGGCGACACCGAGACCGCCTTCTCCGAGGACGTCCTCAAGCGCTACGAGGCGTACGGCTGGCACGTCCAGCGCGTCACCCCGAAGGCCAACGGCGACATCGACGTCGCCGCGCTGGCCGAGGCGCTGGCCGCCGCGAAGGCCGAGACCTCCCGCCCGTCGATGATCGCGATGCGCACGATCATCGCCTGGCCGGCCCCGGACGCCCAGAACACCGCCAAGGCCCACGGCTCCGCGCTCGGCGCCGCCGAGATCGCCGCCACCAAGAAGGTCCTCGGCTTCGACCCGGAGAAGACCTTCGAGGTCGGCGACCAGGTCATCGAGCACGCCCGGCTGGTCGTCAAGCGCGGCAAGGCCGCCCGCGCCGAGTGGCAGCAGTCCTTCGACGCCTGGCGCGCGGCCAACCCGAGCCGCGCCGCCGAGTTCGACCGCATCCAGGCCGGCGAGCTGCCCGACGGCTGGAAGAAGGCCGTCCCGGTCTTCGAGGCCGGCAAGGACGTCGCCACCCGCAAGGCCAGCGGCGAGACCCTCAAGGCCCTCGGCGCGGTGATCCCGGAGCTGTGGGGCGGCTCGGCCGACCTCGCCGAGTCCAACCTCAC
Source organism: Kitasatospora sp. NPDC059462 (assembly GCF_042749955.1). Classification (NCBI taxonomy): domain Bacteria; kingdom Bacillati; phylum Actinomycetota; class Actinomycetes; order Kitasatosporales; family Streptomycetaceae; genus Kitasatospora; species Kitasatospora sp. NPDC059462. Next base: position 38,509 of record NZ_JBHYUU010000018.1, read on the forward strand.
CACCATCGACGAGGACAGCTCCTTCCTCCCCGAGGGCAACCCGCTGAAGACGGCCGGCCCCTACGGCCGCACCATCCACTTCGGCATCCGCGAGCACGCCATGGGCTCCACCATGAACGGCATCGCACTGCACGGGAAGACCCGCGTCTACGGCGGCACCTTCCTGGTCTTCGCCGACTACATGCGCCCGGCCGTCCGCCTCGCCGCCCTGATGAAGCTGCCGGTCACCTACGTCTGGACCCACGACTCCATCGGTCTGGGCGAGGACGGCCCGACCCACCAGCCGGTCGAGCACCTCGCCTCGCTGCGCGCCATCCCGGGCCTGTCCGTGGTCCGCCCGGCCGACGCCAACGAGACCGCCGTCGCCTGGCGCACCATCATCGAGCGCCAGACCACCCACCCCGGCCCGGTCGGCCTGGCGCTCACCCGCCAGAACGTCCCGACCTTCGACCGGGCGTCCTACGGCAACCCCGAGGACACCGCGAAGGGCGGCTACGTCCTGGCCGAGGCGTCCACCGGCACCCCGCAGGTGATCCTGCTCGGCACCGGCTCCGAGGTCCAGCTGGCCGTCAGGGCCCGCGAGGTCCTGGAGGCCGAGGGCATCGCCACCCGCGTCGTCTCGCTGCCGTCCTTCGAGTGGTTCCAGGAGCAGGACCAGGCCTACCGCGACAGCGTGCTGCCGCCGTCGGTCAAGGCCCGCGTCTCGGTCGAGGCCGGCATCGCCCAGGGCTGGCGCGAGCTGGTCGGCGACCACGGCCGGATCGTCTCGCTGGAGCACTTCGGCGCCTCCGCCGACTACAAGGTGCTCTTCGAGGAGTTCGGCATCACCGCCGAGCGCGTGGTCGCCGAGGCCCACAACGCGCTGCGCTCGCTCGAAGCCGTCAACCGCTAGCGGCACCGGGCCGGGGCGCCGACCGCACACCGGGGCGGCGGGGGGGGGCGGGCGCCGGGC
>NZ_JBHYUU010000018.1:39470-62140 GCF_042749955.1 Kitasatospora sp. NPDC059462
CCACAACACCACAGCAAGAAGAAGCACTAAGGGACGGAAGCACCATGACTGACGCACTGAAGCGCCTCAGCGACGAAGGCGTGGCGATCTGGCTGGACGACCTCAGCCGCAAGCGGCTGAACACCGGCAACCTCGCCGAGCTGGTGCAGCACAAGCACGTGGTGGGCGTGACCACCAACCCGACCATCTTCCAGAAGGCCATCGGCGGGGGCGACAGCTCCTACGACGGCCAGCTGCGCGACCTCGCCGTCCGCAAGGTCACCACCGACGAGGCCATCCGCATGATCACCACCTCGGACGTGCGCGACGCCGCCGACGTGCTGCGCCCGGTCTACGACGCCTCCAACGGCCGCGACGGCCGGGTCTCCATCGAGGTCGACCCGCGGCTGGCCCACGAGACCGCCGCCACCGTCGCCGAGGCCAAGCAGCTGTGGTGGCTGGTCGACCGCCCGAACGTCTTCATCAAGATCCCCGCCACCAAGGCCGGCCTGCCCGCGATCAGCGAGGTCATCGGCAAGGGCATCAGCGTCAACGTCACGCTGATCTTCTCGCTGGAGCGCTACAAGGCCGTCATCGACGCCTACCTGACCGGTCTGGAGGCCGCCAAGGCCAAGGGCCTGGACCTCTCCCAGATCGAGTCGGTCGCCTCCTTCTTCGTCTCCCGCGTCGACACCGAGATCGACAAGCGCCTGGAGAAGATCGGCGGCGACGCCAAGGACCTCCGCTCCAAGGCCGCCCTCGCCAACGCCCGCCTCGCCTACCAGGCCTACGAGGAGGTCTTCGGCACCGTCGACGGCAAGACCGCCGGCACCGCCCGCTGGAAGGCCCTGGAGGCCGCCGGCGCCAAGCCGCAGCGCCCGCTCTGGGCGTCCACCGGCGTCAAGGACCCGGCCCTGCCGGACACCCTGTACGTCACCGAGCTGATCGCCCCCGGCACCGTCAACACGATGCCCGAGGCCACCCTGGACGCCACCGACGACCACGGCGTGGTCACCGGCGGCACCATCGTCCCCAACTACGCCGACGCCAAGGCCGTGATGGACGCCGTCGCCGCCGCCGGCGTGGACTACGACGACGTGGTCCAGGTGCTGGAGGACGAGGGTGTGGAGAAGTTCGAGCAGTCCTGGAAGGAACTGCTCGACACCGTCACCGCCTCGCTCGCCTCCTTCGCCGACGAGAAGTGACCCCCTGCTCACAGCGCACGAAAGCGGAGCCCATCAAGTGAGCACTGATTTCCCCGAGTTGACGTCGGAGTCGGACGCGGAAGACCTCCCGTCCGCCCCCGTCAACCCGCTTCGCGACCCCTCCGACCGGCGGCTCCCGCGCATCGCGGGGCCGTCCGGCCTGGTCATCTTCGGGGTCACCGGTGACCTGTCCCGCAAGAAGCTGATGCCGGCCGTCTACGACCTGGCCAACCGCGGCCTGCTGCCGCCGGGCTTCTCGCTCATCGGCTTCGCCCGCCGCGAGTGGAAGGACGAGGACTTCGCCCAGGAGGTCCACGACGCGGTCAAGGAGCACGCCCGCACCCCCTTCCGCGAGGAGGTCTGGCAGCAGCTCGCCAAGGGCATGCGCTTCGTCCACGGAACCTTCGACGACGACGAGGCCTTCGACAAGCTCCGCGAGACCATCCAGGAGCTGGACAAGGCGCAGGGCACCAGCGGCAACTTCGCCTTCTACCTGTCCGTCCCGCCGAAGTTCTTCCCCACGGTCGTCCAGCAGCTCAAGAAGCACGGCCTGGCCGACCCCCCGAACGGCTCCTGGCGGCGCGCCGTCATCGAGAAGCCGTTCGGTCACGACCTGGAGTCCGCCCAGGAGCTGAACCGGATCGTCCACGAGGTCTTCCCCCGGGACGAGGTCTTCCGGATCGACCACTACCTGGGCAAGGAGACCGTCCAGAACATCCTGGCGCTGCGCTTCGCCAACCAGATGTTCGAGCCGATCTGGAACCGGTCGTACGTCGACCACGTGCAGATCACCATGGCCGAGGACATCGGCATCGGCGGCCGGGCCGGCTACTACGACGGCATCGGCTCGGCCCGTGACGTCATCCAGAACCACCTGCTCCAGCTGATGGCCCTCACCGCCATCGAGGAGCCGGCGTCCTTCCACCCGAAGGCGCTGGTGGCCGAGAAGCTCAAGGTGCTCAGCGCCGTCAAGCTCCCGGCCGACCTCGGCCGGCACACCGTGCGCGGCCAGTACACGGCCGGCTGGCAGGGCGGCGAGGAGGTCGGCGGCTACCTCGACGAGGACGGCATCGACCCGGAGTCCAAGACCGACACCTACGCGGCCATCAAGCTGGAGATCAACAACCGCCGCTGGGCGGGCGTGCCGTTCTACCTGCGCACCGGCAAGCGGCTGGGCCGGCGGGTCACCGAGATCGCGGTGGTCTTCCAGCGCGCCCCGTACCTGCCGTTCGACTCCTACGCCACCGAGGAGCTGGGGCAGAACGCCCTGGTCATCCGGGTGCAGCCGGACGAGGGCGTCACCGTGCGGTTCGGCTCCAAGGTGCCGGGCACCTCCTTCGAGGTCCGGGACGTCACGATGGACTTCGCCTACGGCGAGTCCTTCACCGAGTCCTCCCCGGAGGCGTACGAGCGGCTCATCCTCGACGTGCTGCTCGGTGACGCCAACCTCTTCCCCCGTCACCAGGAGGTCGAGCTCTCCTGGCAGATCCTCGACCCGATCGAGAAGTACTGGGACACCCACGGCAAGCCCGCCGAGTACGCGGCCGGCACCTGGGGCCCGGCCGAGGCGGACGAGATGCTCGCACGAGACGGCAGGAGCTGGCGCCGGCCATGAAGATCGACCTCACGAACACCACGTCCGGCAAGATCAACGCAGCGCTCATGGAGGCCCGCCGGGGCAGTGGCGCCACCGCCGCCGGCATGGTGCTCACCCTGGTGATCGTGACCGACGAGGGCAGCGCCTACGACGCCCTCAAGGCGGCCAACGACGCCTCCCGCGAGCACCCCTCGCGCACCCTGGCGGTCATCAAGCGCGCCGGGCGCTCGCCCCGGGCCCGCGCCGAGACCCGCCTCGACGCCGAGGTCCTGGTCGGCTCCGACGCCGGCTCCGGAGAAACGGTCGTCCTGCGGATGCACGGCGAGCTCGCCGCGCACGCCCAGTCGGTCGTCCTGCCGCTGCTGCTGCCGGACGCCCCGGTGGTGGTCTGGTGGCCCGACAACGCGCCGCTGCACCCGGCGCAGGACCCGCTGGGCGCGCTCGCCCAGCGCCGGATCACCGACGCCGTGACCGCCGAGTCCCCGGTCGGCCAGCTCGCCCAGCGGGCCCAGAGCTACACCCCGGGCGACACCGACCTGGCCTGGACCCGGATCACCGGCTGGCGCTCGATGCTGGCCGCCGCGCTGGACCAGCGGCCGTCGACGATCACCTCCGCGGTGGTCGAGGGCGAGTCGTACAACCCCAGCGTCGAACTGCTCGGCCTGTGGCTGCACACCCGGCTGCACGCACCGGTCGAGCGCGTCGTCACCAACGGCCCGGGCATCACCGCGGTGCACCTGCGCACCAAGGACGGGGACATCACCCTGGACCGCCCGGACGGCCTGATGGGCACCCTGTCCATGCCCGGCTCGCCGGACCGCCAGGTGGCGCTCAAGCGGCGCGAGACCTCGGAGCTGATCGCCGAGGAGCTGCGCCGGCTCGACCCGGACGACATCTACGCCGCCGCCGTCCGCACGCCCGTGGACCGGCTCAAGGAGCCGGACAACGCCGAGCAGGCGGCCGCGGCCGAGGTCGCCGGGGCGGTCGACGAGACCGCCGCGCAGGGCGGCGAGCAGGGTGGCGAGCAGGTCGCCAACCCGGCCCGGGTGACCGCCGAGGCGGCCACCGGCACCGCGAAGAAGGCCGCCGGCAAGCGCGCCGCCAAGAAGGCGGAGGCATGACCGCGGCCACCCCGCAGCTGGTCGTCCACCGGGACAAGGAGCTGATGGCCCAGGCCGCCGCGGCCCGCCTGATCACCCGGATCGTGGACGCCCAGGCCGCCCGCGGCACCGCCTCGGTGGTGCTCACCGGCGGGCGCAACGGCAACGCCCTGCTGGCCGCGATCGCCGCCTCCCCGGCGCGCGACGCGGTCGACTGGGCGCGGCTGGACCTCTGGTGGGGCGACGAGCGGTTCGTGCCCTCCGCCGACCCGGAGCGCAACGCCGTGCAGGCCCGCGCCGAGCTGCTGGACGCCGTCCCGCTCGACCCGGCCCGGGTGCACGAGATGCCCGCCTCGGACGGTGCCGACGGCTCGGACGTCGACGCCGCGGCGGCCCGCTACGCGCAGGAGCTGGCGAAGGCGGCCGGACCGGGCGACCGGGCCGGTGTCCCGGCCTTCGACGTGCTGCTGCTCGGCGTCGGCCCGGACACCCACGTCGCCTCGCTCTTCCCGGAGCACCCGGGCGTGCGGGAGACCGAGCTGACGGTGATCGGCGTGCGCGGCGCGCCGAAGCCGCCGCCGACCCGGATCTCGCTCACCCTCCCGGCCATCCGCGCGGCCCGCGAGGTCTGGCTGCTGGCAGCCGGCGAGGACAAGGCCGGCGCGGTGGCGATGGCGCTGTCCGGCCCCGGCGAGCTCCAGGCGCCGGCCTCCGGCGCGCACGGCACCGGCCGCACCCTGTGGCTGCTGGACCGCGCCGCGGCGTCCGGGCTGCCGGCCCAGCTGTACCCCCCGGCCTCGGCCTGAGGCCCGGGAACGCCGGAGGGGGGCACCCCCGCGGGGGTGACGCCCTCCGGCGTTCGCCTGTGCTCAGATCTCGCCGCGCAGCTTGGCCAGCGCCTCCGCCAGGATCGCCTCGCCGTCGGCGTCGGTGCGCCGCTCCCGGACGTAGGCGAGGTGGGTCTTGTACGGCTCGTTGCGGGACGGCGCGGGCGGGTTGTGCTCGTCCTGGCCGGCCGGGAAGCCGCAGCGCGGGCAGTCCCAGGTCTCCGGGATCACCGCGTCGGCCGCGAAGCTCGGCCGGGTCTCGTGCTTGTTCGCGCACCAGAAGGAGATCCGGTTGCGGGGGGCGGATTCGCCGCGCTCCGCCTCACCCATCGGGCCGGCTCCGACCCTGCTGCCACGGATGGCGTTGCCACTTGCCACGGTCTGACTCCCCTGCGTGCTGGTGCGCCGACGCGCGCGACGCGCATCGGTGGCGAAAGTCGTCCTAGTGTAAGCAGGAGTTAAGCATGCGCCACCACCGGCTCCGCCCCGGACCTGTCCAGGATAGGCCGCGGGGCGACGGGGCGTCAGAGTTATGTCAGCCCTTGTACTTCAGCACCAGGCCGAGCACCACGAGGCTGGCGAACCAGGCGAGGCCGACCACGATCGTGATGCGGTCGAGGTTGCGCTCGGCCACCGCCGAGCCGCCGCCGGTGGACATCGCGCCGCCACCGAACATGTCCGACAGGCCACCGCCCTTCCCCTTGTGCAGCAGCACCAGGAGGATCATCAGCAGGCTGAAGACGATCAGGGCAATCGAGAACCCGATAACCACGACGGGACCAACTCTCTCGTATCTTCGGCGAAGGGGCCGGACCACGTCGGGTGGTCCGGCCCCAAAGCCTACGTTGCTGCGGCGGCGTTAGCCTACTGCCTGCTCACGGTACCGCACGATCTTGACGAACTCGTCGGCGTCCAGCGAGGCTCCGCCGATCAGGCCGCCGTCGATGTCCGGCTTGGCCATCAGGCCGGCCGCGCTCGACGACTTCACCGAACCGCCGTAGAGCACCCGGACCTTGCCGGCCAGCTCGGCGTCGTACAGCTCGGCGATCCGCGCGCGGATGGCGGCGCAGACCTCCTGGGCGTCCTCGGGGGTCGCCACCTCGCCGGTGCCGATCGCCCAGACCGGCTCGTAGGCGACCACGACGGACTCGGCCTGCGCGGCCGGGACGTCCTTCAGGGCGCCGTCGAGCTGGGCCAGGGTGTGCTCGACGTGGGTGCCCGCCTTGCGGACCTCCAGCGGCTCGCCGACGCACAGGATCGGGGTGATCCCGCTGCGGTAGGCGGCCTTGACCTTGGCGTTGACGATCTCCTCGTTCTCGCCGTGGTACTGGCGGCGCTCCGAGTGGCCGATCACCGCGTAGGTGCACTTCAGCTTGGACAGCATCGGCCCGGAGACCTCGCCGGTGTAGGCGCCGCCGTCGTGCTGCGAGATGTCCTGCGAGCCGTACTTGATCTTCAGCTTGTCGCCGTCGACCAGGGTCTGCACCGAGCGGAGGTCGGTGAACGGCACCAGGACGGCCACCTCGACCGACTCGTAGTCCTTGTCGGCCAGCGCGAAGGCCAGCTTCTGGGTGTGCTGGATGGCCTCAAGGTGGTTGAGGTTCATCTTCCAGTTGCCCGCCATCAGCGGGAGACGCTCAGTCATGCGTGATTCAGCCTTCCAGGGCGGTGAGACCGGGGAGCTGCTTGCCCTCCAGGTACTCCAGGCTCGCGCCACCGCCGGTCGAGATGTGCCCGAACTTCGTCTCGTCGAAGCCCAGGATGCGGACGGCCGCGGCGGAGTCCCCGCCACCGACCACGGAGAACGCGTCGCTGTCGAGCAGGGCCTGCGCGACGGCCTTGGTGCCGTCGGCGTAGTCCGGGTGCTCGAAGACGCCCATCGGACCGTTCCAGAACACCGTCTTCGCGTCGGCCAGCTTCGCCGCGAACAGCTCGCGGGTCTTCGGGCCGATGTCCAGGCCCTCCTGGTCGGCCGGGATCGCGTCCGCGGCGACGACCGAGAAGGTGGCCGGGGCCTTGGTCTTCAGGTCCGGGAACTCGGTGGAGACCAGGACGTCCGTCGGCAGGACGAACTCGACGCCGCGCTCCTGCGCCTCCGCCAGGTAGCCCTGGACCGTCGGGATCTGGTCCTCCTGCAGCAGCGAGATGCCGACCTCGTGGCCCTGGGCCTTGAGGAAGGTGTACGCCATGCCGCCGCCGATCAGGATCCGGTCGGCCTTCTGCAGCAGGTTCTCGATCACGCCGACCTTGTCGGAGACCTTGGCACCGCCGAGCACCACCACGTAGGGGCGCGCGACGTCCTCGGTGAGGCGCTTGAGCACGCCCACCTCGGTGGCGATCAGGTCGCCGACCGCGTGCGGCAGCAGCGCCGGCAGGTCGAACACCGAGGCGTGCTTGCGGTGCACCGCGCCGAAGCCGTCGCCCACGTAGAGGTCGGCCAGCGCGGCCAGCTGCCCGGCGAACGCCGTGCGCTCGGCGTCGTCCTTGCTGGTCTCACCGGCGTTGAAACGCAGGTTCTCAAGCAGCGTGACCTCGCCGTCGGCCAGGGCGGCGACGGTGGCCTTCGCGCTCTCGCCCACGGTGTCGGCCGCGAAGGCGACCGGCCTGCCGAGGATCTCGCCGAGGCGGACGGCCACCGGCGCGAGGGAGAACTGCGGATCCGGCGCGCCCTTGGGACGGCCGAGGTGGGAGGCGACGACGACCTTCGCGCCGCGCTCGACGAGCTTGGCGATGGTCGGGGCGACGGCACGGATCCGGCCGTCGTCGGTGATCGTGCCGTCGGAAAGCGGAACGTTGAGGTCGGCGCGCACGAACACGCGCTTTCCGGCGACGTCCAGATCTTCGATGGTCTTCACGGTCTTCGGTCTCCTGGCGAGATGGTGGAGCAGGGGACGACACAACGTTGTGCCGTCCATGGGGAGTTGAGGGTGCGCAGACGGAGGGCCCGGTCGGCTTCGCACATGCCTTCCGGGCCCTCCCCCCTACTTCACGTCAGCTCCCGCTGCGTCAGAGCCCGGCACCGACGAGGGTGGTCAGGTTGACGAGGCGGTTCGAGTAGCCCCACTCGTTGTCGTACCAGCCGAAGACCTTGACCTGGTTGCCCTGGACCATGGTCATCAGCGAGTCGAAGATCGTGGAGAACGGCGAGTTCACGATGTCGGAGGAGACGATCGGGTCCTCGGTGTACTGCAGGATGCCCTTGAGGGTGGTCTCGGAGGCCTTCTTGAAGGCCTCGTTGACCTCGGCGACGGTGACGTCGCGCTCCAGGGTGACGACCAGGTCGGTGATCGAGCCGGTCGGGACCGGGACGCGCAGCGAGGTGCCGTCCAGCTTGCCCTTGAGCTCCGGCAGGACCAGCGCGGTCGCCTTGGCGGCACCCGTCGAGGTCGGAATGATGTTGAGGGCCGCGGCGCGGGCGCGACGCAGGTCCTTGTGCGGGAAGTCCAGGGTGACCTGGTCGTTGGTGTACGCGTGGACCGTGGTCATCAGACCCTTGACGATGCCGAAGTTCTCGTTCAGCACCTTCGCCAGCGGCGCCACACAGTTGGTGGTGCAGGAGGCGTTGGAAATGACGGTGTGCTTGGCACCGTCGTACTTCTCGTCGTTGACGCCCATGACGATGGTGATGTCCTCGTCGGTGGCGGGCGCGGAGATGATGACCTTCTTGGCGCCGGCCGTGACGTGCTTCTTCGCCGCCTCGGCCTTGGTGAAGATGCCGGTCGACTCGATGACGATGTCGACGCCCAGCTCGCCCCAGGGGAGGTTGGCCGGGTCGCGCTCGGCGATGACCTTGAAGGTCTTGCCGTCGACGGTGATGCTGTCCGCGGTGTGCGACACCTCGCCCGGGAAGGTGCCCAGGATCGAGTCGTACTTGAGCAGGTGCGCCAGGGTCTTGGTGTCGGTCAGGTCGTTGACACCGACGATCTCGATGTCCGCGCCCTGGGCCTGAACCGCACGGAAGAAGTTGCGGCCGATGCGGCCGAATCCGTTGATGCCTACCCGGATCGTCACGAACCGATCTCCTCGTTAGGTACGCCGGACGCTATGCCGACGGGGTGGAATTTTGGGATGTCCCCGACCGCCTATGACCCTACCCCTCCGAGGCCGGGTAGAGCACATCAGGCGCCCGCGCAACCCCTGGCGTGGCGCGTGTTCACAACAATTCCGGGTCGTCCGGCCTTGCCCTCCCGGGCAGTTGGTCCCGGCCCCGCGCGGGCCCGGGCGCGCGGCCCCGTCCCACCCCCCGGACACGGCTCCGCCGGTGCCCGCGCGAGCGGACACCGGCGGAGGGTTCGGCCCCGGGTGTGGCCGTCGGCGTCAGTTCAGCGCCATCTCGTCGGTGAGGTTGGCCTCGGTGCTCGGCAGGCCGAGTTCGGAGGCGCGCTTGTCGGCCATCGCCAGCAGCCGGCGGATCCGGCCGGCCACTGCGTCCTTGGTCAGCGGCGGGTCGGCGAGCGCGCCCAGCTCCTCCAGCGAGGCCTGCTTGTGCTGCATCCGCAGCTGGCCGGCGGCGGCCAGGTGCTCGGGCACCTCGTCGCCGAGGATCTCCAGCGCCCGCTGCACCCGGGCGCCGGCCGCCACCGCGGCCCGGGCCGAGCGGCGCAGGTTGGCGTCGTCGAAGTTGGCCAGCCGGTTGGCGGTGGCCCGCACCTCGCGGCGCATCCGGCGCTCCTCCCAGGCCAGCACCGACTCGTGCGCGCCGAGCCGGGTGAGCAGCGCGCCGATCGCGTCGCCGTCACGGATCACCACCCGGTCGACCCCGCGCACCTCGCGGGCCTTGGCCGGGATGCCGAGCCGGCGGGCCGCGCCGACCAGGGCGAGGGCGGCCTCCGAGCCGGGGCAGGTGATCTCCAGCGAGGACGAGCGGCCGGGCTCGGTGAGCGAGCCGTGCGCCAGGAAGGCCCCGCGCCAGGCCGCCTCGGCGTCACAGGTGGCGCCGGAGACCACGGCCGGGGGCAGACCGCGGATCGGGCGCCCGCGGCCGTCCACGAGGCCGGTCTGGCGCGCGAGCAGCTCGCCGTCCTTGACCACCCGGACCACGTAGCGGCTCCCGCGCCGCAGGCCGCCGGGGGCCATCACGACCAGGTCCGAGGAGTGTCCGAAGATCTCCAGCAGGTCCTTGCGCAGCCGCCGCGCGGCCGCTCCGGTGTCGAGCTCCGCCTCGATCACGATCCGGCCGCTCACGATGTGCAGCCCGCCCGCGAATCGCAGGATCGCCGACACCTCCGCCTTGCGGCAGCAGGCCCGGGTGACCGGGAGCCGGCTGATTTCGTCCTTCACCGCTGGAGTCATCGCCATGGCCCGATCCTTCCATGTGTCCGGAAAATCCGGTCGTACGCCGCCGCCAAGAGCTCCGGGTCGTGTCGCGGCGTGCCGTCGGTGCGGGCGACCCGGCCGAGCACCAGGGCTGCTCCCATCCGCTCGGCGGCCTTCTCCAGTCCGGCCAGGTCCGCCTGGCCGAAGGCGCCGCCGGTGACGGCGCGCTCGTCCACAAGGATCGCATCCACCTCCAGGTCCGGAGCGTGGTCGGCGATGACCTCCAGGTGACGCTGCGGGGTGAAGCCCTCGGTCTCGCCGGGCTGCGGGGCCAGGTTCAGGGTCAGCAGCCGGCGCGCGCGGGTCTCCACCAGCGCCTTCACCAGCTCGGGCACCAGCAGGTGCGGCAGCACGCTGGTGAACCAGGAGCCGGGGCCGAGCACCACCCAGTCCGCCTCCCGGACGGCGGTGACCGCCTCCGGCACGGCGGGCGGCTCGGCCGGCAGCAGCCGCACGGACTGCACGGTGCCGGGGGTGACCGCGACGCTGGCCTGGCCGCGGACGGCGGCCAGCTCGGCGGGGCGGGCCGGGTCGTGGCCGCGGACCACGGCCTCGATGTCCAGCGGCACCGCCGACATCGGCAGCACCCGGCCCTGCACGTTGAGCAGCCGGCCGACCCAGTCCAGGGCGGCGACCGGGTCGCCGAGCTTCTCCCAGAGCGCGACGATCAGCAGGTTGCCGACGGCGTGGCCGCCCAGCTCGCCGGTGCCGGTGAAGCGCTGCTGGATCACCTCGGACCAGGTGCGGCCCCAGTCGTCGTCGCCGCAGAGCGCGGCGAGCGCCTTGCGCAGGTCCCCGGGGGGCAGCACCCCGAGCTCCTCGCGCAGCCGGCCGCTGGAGCCGCCGTCGTCGGCGACGGTGACCACGGCGGTGAGGTCGGTGGTGAGCCGGCGCAGCGCGGAGAGCGAGGCGGACAGGCCCTGGCCGCCGCCGAGCGCGGTGATCCTCGGCGCCTGGTTGGTCCGGGCCGTCTGACTGGTCCGGGGGGCCGGGTGGGGACGGGCCGGGCCGGTGCGGGCCGCCCCGGACCGGGGCCGGCCGGTCACGGTGGACCGGGCCGGGGCCCCGTTCCGGTCGGCGGTCTTGTTCTGGAACTGCCGCCCGGGCACGTATCCCGTCACACCTACCTCGCGTTCCTGTTGCCCGCCGCCGGCCTCCGCCGGCGGCCCGGCAGGGCGCGGCGGCTACTCCCGTCCCATGTCACGGTGGACGAGCACCGTTTCCACTCCGTCCGCGATGAGACGCTTCGTCAGGCGCTCGGACATCGCGACGCTGCGGTGCTTGCCACCGGTGCAGCCTACGGCAAGGGTCATGTAACGCTTCCCCTCGCGGCGGTAGCCCTCGGTGACGATGCGCAGCAGCTCGGCGTAGCCGTTGAGGAACTCGTTGGCCCCGGGCTGCTGGAACACGTAGTCGGCGACGTCCGCGTCGGTGCCGGTGCGGGCCCGGAGTTCGGGCACCCAGTGCGGGTTGGGCAGGAAGCGGCAGTCCACCACGAGGTCGGCGTCGACCGGCAGGCCGTACTTGAAGCCGAAGGACATCACCGTGGCGCGCAGCTCGGGCTCGTCGTGGTCGGCGAACTGGGCGTCGAGCTTGGCGCGCAGCTGGTGGACGTTGAGGTTGGAGGTGTCGATCACCAGGTCGGCCTCGCCGCGCAGCTCGCGCAGCAGGTCGCGCTCCTGGGCGATGCCGTCGACGATCCGGCCGTCGGCCTGGAGCGGGTGCGGGCGGCGCACGCTCTCGAAGCGGCGCACCAGCGCCTCGTCGGAGGAGTCCAGGAAGACGACGCGCAGCCGCACGCCGCGCTTCTCCAGCTCGTCCAGCGAGGTCAGCAGGTCGTCGAAGAACTGCCGGCCGCGGACGTCCACGACGGCGCCGATCCGGGCGACGTTGCCCTGGGAGCGGGCGCCGAGGTCGACCATGGTCGGGATGAGGGCCGGCGGCAGGTTGTCCACCACGAACCAGCCCAGGTCCTCCAGGCACTTGGCGGCGGTGGAGCGGCCGGCCCCGGACATGCCGGAGATGATCACCAGCTCCGGGGTGTTCTCGCCGCCGGCCTCGGGCCTGGCGGTGCCCCCGTAATCGGACACGGTCACTTCGGTTCCCCGCTCTCGGTGGTTCTGCTGTGGAGAACGCGCGTCGCGCGGGCATGCTTCCCCGGCCCACTCGGACGAGTGGCTCCGGGGCGCGCCGGCTGACGGGCGGCGTCGGCCGTCATGGCGTCTCCTGGATGGGTGCGGTCTCGGGCTCGGGCGCCGCGGGCGCCGGCTCGTCGGCGCCGTCCTCGATGATCTCGCCCGTGGCGGTGTTCACGGCGGGTGCGGCAGGTGTACGGGACGACAACGCCGCCGCAACGGTCTCCGCCGTCCGCCGGCCGATGCCGGGGACGGCGCAGAGTTCGTCGACGGTGGCCGCCCGGAGCTTCTTCAGCGAGCCGAAGTGCTTGAGCAGCGCCTGACGGCGAGTCTCGCCGAGGCCGGGGACGGAGTCCAGTTCTCCGGCGGTGAGTCGCTTGGAACGCTTGCCGCGCTGGTAGGTGATGGCGAAGCGGTGGGCCTCGTCGCGGACCCGCTGGAGCAGGTAGAGGCCCTCGCTGCTGCGCGGGAGCACGACCGGGTCGTCCTCGCCGGGCAGCCAGACCTCCTCCAGGCGCTTGGCCAGGCCGCACAGGGCGACGTCGTCGATGCCGAGTTCGTCCAGGGCCCGCCGGGCGGCGGCGACCTGGGGCTGCCCGCCGTCGACGACGAGCAGCTGCGGCGGGTAGGCGAAGCGCTTGGGGCGGCCGTCCTCGGTGCGCGGGCCGTCCTCGGGGTGCTGTCCGTCCTCCGGGCCCTCGGGCTGCTCGGGGACGGCCCACTCGCCGGTCTGCTCGCGCTCCTGGAGGTAGCGGCGGAAGCGGCGGCCGACCACCTCGTGCATCGAGCGGACGTCGTCCTGGCCCTCGAAGCCCTTGATCTGGAAGCGGCGGTACTCGCTCTTGCGGGCCAGGCCGTCCTCGAAGACCACCATGGAGGCGACCACGTCCTCGCCCTGGAGGTGGGAGATGTCGAAGCACTCGATGCGCAGCGGGACGCTGTCCAGGTCGAGCGCCTCGGCGATCTCCTGGAGGGCGCGGCTGCGGGTGGTGAGGTCGGAGGCGCGCTTGGTCTTGTGCAGCGCGAGCGCCTGCTGGGCGTTGCGCTGCACGGTGGCCATGAGGTCCTTCTTGTCGCCGCGCTGCGGGACGCGCAGGTCGACCTGGGCGCCGCGCAGGCCGCCCAGCCAGTCGCGGACCGGCTCGACGGGGTCGGGCAGGGCGGGGACGAGCACCTCGCGGGGGACGGACTCGGTGCCGCCGCCGTAGAGCTGCTGGAGGGCGTGCTCGACCAGGCCGGCGGTGTCGACGTCCTCGACCTTGTCGGTGACCCAGCCGCGCTGGCCGCGGACCCGGCCGCCGCGGACGTGGAAGATCTGGACGGCGGCCTCCAGTTCGTCCTCGGCGACGGCGAGCAGGTCGGCGTCGGTGGCGTCGGCGAGGACGATGGCGTTCTTCTCCATGGCCCGCTTGAGCGCACCGATGTCGTCGCGCAGCCGGGCGGCCTTCTCGTACTCCAGGTCGGCGGCGGCCTCCTGCATCTCGGTCTCCAGCCGGCGCAGGTAGTTGCCGGTGCGCCCGGCCATGAAGTCGCAGAAGTCCTCGGCCAGGGCGCGGTGCTCCTCGGCCGAGACGCGGCCGACGCAGGGGGCGGCGCACTTGCCGATGTAGCCGAGCAGGCAGGGGCGGCCGACCTGCCGGGCGCGCTTGAAGACGCCGTTGGAGCAGGTGCGGACGGGGAAGACGCGCAGCAGCAGGTCGACGGTCTCGCGGATCGCCCAGGCGTGGCCGTAGGGGCCGAAGTAGCGCACGCCCTTCTTGTGCGCGCCGCGCATCACCTGGACCCTCGGGTACTCCTCGTCGAGGGTGACGGCGAGTTCCGGATAGCTCTTGTCGTCGCGGTACTTGACGTTGAACCGGGGGTCGAACTCCTTGATCCAGGAGTACTCCAGCTGGAGCGCCTCGACCTCGGTGGAGACGACGGTCCACTCCACCGAGGCGGCGGTGGTGACCATGGTGGCGGTGCGCGGGTGCAGCCCGGCGAGGTCCTGGAAGTAGGACGAGAGCCTGGGCCGCAGGCTCTTGGCCTTGCCGACGTAGATGACCCGCCCGTGGGCGTCGCGGAACTTGTAGACACCGGGCGAGAGCGGGATCGCGCCCGGCGCCGGGCGGTAGGTGGACGGGTCAGCCATGGGTCCACCGTACCGACTCGGGCCGGGGGCGCGTGCGGGAGATCAACTGCTTCAGCGCGGGGTCACCTTGAGGTTGCCGCCCTCGACCTCCACCGTGTACTCGGGCAGCGGGGTGGGGGCCGGGCCGTCCAGCACGGCGCCGTCGGTGATGCCGAACAGGCTGCCGTGGCAGGGGCATTGGATCTTCTGGTTCTTGACCTGGTCGACGATGCAGCCGGCGTGGGTGCACTTGGCGCTGAACGCCTTGTACTGGCCCTCGGCGGGCTGGGTGACGACGATCTTCTTCTCGCGGTAGACGGTGCCGCCGCCGACCGGGACGGCCGAGGCGGGGCCGACGTCGACCGGGGACTTGGCGCCGGAGTCGGAGGCGGACGAGGAGCAGCCGGTGACGGCGACGGTGCCCCCGGCGGCGAGGACGGCCGCGGCTCCGCAGAGCAGGGTGCGGCGGGTGGGGGCGGGGCTCTCGTGGGCCTCGGGCATGTGCTTCGCTCCTGGTCGCGCGGTGGCCTGCGGCTGCGGGCCGCCCGGCAGTCTATGCGGCCTGACAACGGCCGCCCCCGGTGCGTCCGGGGGCGGCCGTGGGTGTGTCTCCCGGCTACTTCTTCGCCGCGGCGGCCCGCTTGCGCGGAGCCCGGGCCTTGGCCGGGGCCTTGACCGGGGCGTCGGCGAACTCGCCCGGCAGGATGTCGCGCAGGAACTTGCCGGTGTGGCTCTCCGCGACGGCGGCGATCTCCTCGGGGGTGCCCTCGGCGACCACGCTGCCGCCGCCGGAGCCGCCCTCGGGGCCCATGTCGACGATCCAGTCGGCGGTCTTGATGACATCGAGGTTGTGCTCGATGACGATGACCGTGTTGCCCTTGTCCACCAGGCCGGTGAGGACCTTGATCAGCTTGCTGATGTCCTCGAAGTGCAGACCGGTGGTCGGCTCGTCCAGCACGTAGACGGTCCGGCCGGTGGAGCGCTTCTGCAGCTCGGAGGCGAGCTTGACGCGCTGGGCCTCACCGCCGGAGAGGGTGGGCGCGGACTGGCCGAGCCGGACGTAGCCGAGGCCGACGTCGTTGAGCGTCCGCAGGTGGCGGGCGATCGCCGGGACGGCCTCGAAGAAGTCGAGCGCCTCCTCGATCGGCATGTCCAGCACCTCGGCGATGGACTTGCCCTTGTAGTGGACCTCCAGCGTCTCCCGGTTGTACCGGGCGCCGTGGCAGACCTCGCACGGCACGTAGACGTCCGGCAGGAAGTTCATCTCGATCTTGATGGTGCCGTCGCCGGAGCAGTTCTCGCAGCGGCCGCCCTTGACGTTGAAGGAGAACCGGCCGGGCAGGTAGCCGCGGACCTTGGCCTCCTGGGTCTCCGCGAAGAGCCGCCGGACGTGGTCGAACACGCCGGTGTAGGTGGCCGGGTTGGAGCGCGGGGTGCGGCCGATCGGCGACTGGTCGACGTGCACCACCTTGTCCACCAGGTCGGTGCCGGTGATCCGGGTATGCCGGCCGGGCACCGTGCGGGCGCCGTTCAGCTCCCGGGCGAGGTGGGTGTAGAGGATGTCGTTGACCAGGGTGGACTTGCCCGAGCCGGAGACACCGGTGATCGCGGTGAAGGTGCCGAGCGGGAAGCCGACCGTGACGTCCTTGAGGTTGTGCTCGCGGGCGCCGTGCACGGTGAGCTGGCGCTTCTTGTCCCGCGCGCGCCGGGTGTCCGGGATCGGGATGAAGCGCTTGCCGGCGAGGTACTGGCCGGTGAGCGACTCCTTGTTGGCGAGCAGCTGCTTCAGCGAGCCGGAGTGCACCACCTTGCCGCCGTGCTCACCGGCGCCGGGGCCGATGTCGACCACCCAGTCGGCCATCTTGATGGTGTCCTCGTCGTGCTCGACGACGATCAGCGTGTTGCCGATGTCGCGCAGCCGCACGAGGGTCTCGATCAGCCGGTGGTTGTCGCGCTGGTGCAGGCCGATGGACGGCTCGTCCAGCACGTAGAGCACGCCGACCAGGCCGGAGCCGATCTGGGTGGCGAGCCGGATGCGCTGGGCCTCGCCGCCGGAGAGCGTGCCGGCCGCGCGGTCCAGCGACAGGTAGTCCAGGCCGACGTCGACCAGGAAGCGCAGCCGCTCGTTGACCTCCTTGAGGACGCGCTCGGCGATCTGCTTGTCCCGGGCGTTGAGCTTCATCGCGCCGAGGAAGTCCGAGCAGTCGCTGATCGACATCGAGGAGACGTCGGCGATCGAGCGGCCCTCGACGGTGACCGCGAGCACCACCGGCTTGAGCCGGGTGCCGCGGCAGGTCGGGCAGGGCACCTCGCGCATGTAGCCCTCGAAGCGCTCGCGGCTGGAGTCGCTCTCGGCCTCCTGGTGGCGGCGCTGGATGAACGGCACCGCGCCCTCGAAGCCGGTGCTGTAGGAGCGGTCGCGCCCGTACCGGTTGCGGTAGCGGACCTGCACCTGGTGCTTGTGCCCGTACAGCAGCGCCTTCTTGGCGCGGGCCGGCAGCCCGGCCCAGGGGATGTCGGTGCGGAAGCCCAGCTCGCCGGCGAGGGCGTCGATCAGCCGCTGGAAGTACTCCTTGGTGTGGCCGCCGGACCACGGGTGGATGGCGCCCTCGTCCAGCGAGCGCTCCTCGTCGGGCACCACCAGCTCCGGGTCCACCTCCATCCGGTTGCCGAGGCCGGAGCAGTCCGGGCAGGCGCCGAACGGCGAGTTGAAGGAGAACGAGCGCGGCTCCAGCTCCTCGAACGACACGTCGTCGTAGGGGCAGTAGAGGTGCTCGGAGTACATCCGCTCGCGCTCGGGGTCGTCCTCGGGGAGGTCGACGAAGTCGAGCACGACCATGCCGCCGCTCAGCCGCAGGGCGGTCTCCACCGAGTCGGTGAGCCGGCGCTTGGCGCTCTCCTTGACGGTGAGGCGGTCGATCACCACCTCGACGGTGTGCTTCTCCTGCTTCTTCAGCTTGGGCGGCTCGGCGAGCTGGACCGTCTCGCCGTCCACCCGGGCCCGGGCGTAGCCCTTGGACTGGAGGTCGGCGAAGAGGTCGACGAACTCGCCCTTGCGCTCGCGGACCACCGGGCTGAGGACCTGGAAACGGGTGCCCTCGGCGAGTTCGAGCACCTTGTCGACGATGGCCTGCGGGGACTGCTTGGCGATCGGGCGGCCGCAGTGCGGACAGTGCGGCTTGCCGATCCGGGCGAACAGCAGACGGAGGTAGTCGTAGACCTCGGTGATGGTGCCGACGGTCGACCGCGGGTTGCGGTTGGTGGACTTCTGGTCGATCGAGACGGCCGGGGAGAGGCCCTCGATGAAGTCCACGTCGGGCTTGTCCATCTGGCCGAGGAACTGGCGGGCGTAGGACGACAGCGACTCGACGTAGCGGCGCTGGCCCTCGGCGAAGATCGTGTCGAAGGCGAGCGAGGACTTGCCGGAGCCGGAGAGGCCCGTGAAGACGATGAGGGAGTCGCGGGGCAGGTCGAGCGAGACGTTCTTGAGATTGTGCTCGCGAGCACCGCGGACGATGAGGCGGTCGGCCACTGCTTCTGGCGCCTTTCTCCGGGGCGAGAGGGCTGAAACGAAAGGTGTACTTCTTCCAGGATGCGGCAGCCAGCCTACTAGCTCACGCGTTCGATTAACGACCATGTCCAGCCGGGTCCACCCGAACGAGTGAGGACAGCTCGCGAAGCCTTGACGCGCGGTCCGCGAAAGCCCCTGCTCAGCACCGGGGAACGACGGTAGCGTCACCCGCAGCGCCACACCCTCAACGAGCGGGGCCCCGCGCGGGCAACGCGCCGCCATCCA
Source organism: Kitasatospora sp. NPDC059462 (assembly GCF_042749955.1). Lineage (NCBI taxonomy): Bacteria > Bacillati > Actinomycetota > Actinomycetes > Kitasatosporales > Streptomycetaceae > Kitasatospora > Kitasatospora sp. NPDC059462. Next base: position 57,536 of record NZ_JBHYUU010000018.1, read on the forward strand.
CGGAAGGCCGATCCGATGACCGACCCGCAGTCCGCCGCCGCCTCCCCCGCCGCTTCCCCCGCCGCCGCGTCCGCCTCCGGCGCCGCCGCCGCCCGCGCCGCGCGTTACCTCGCGCTGGTCGAGGAGAGCACCCGGCACCTGCTGCACACCGTCGGCGAGCTCAAGCCCGACGCCGTCGCCGAGCCCTCCGCGCTGCCCGGCTGGACCCGCGGCCACGTCCTGGCCCACCTCGCCCGCAACGCCGACTCCCTGGTCAACCTGCTGGACGGCGCCCGCACCGGCACCGACATCCCGCAGTACCCGAGCGAGGAGGCCCGCGACCGGGGCATCGAGGAGGGCGCGCCCCGCCCGGCGGAGGTCCAGCTCGCCGACCTGCGCGCCACCGGCGGGCGCTTCGCCCGGGCCGCCGCGCTGCTGCCCGACGGGGCCTGGGCCACCGAGGTCCGCCACCGCAGCGGCCACCTCTTCCCGGCCTTCGACATCCCCTGGAAGCGGCTCATGGAGGTCGAGTACCACCACGTCGACCTGGACGCCGGCTACACCCCCGCGCACTGGCCGGCCGAGTTCGCCTCCGCCGAGTTCCGCCGCCTGTCCGGCAAACTGGCCGGCGCCGCCCTGCCCGCCGTCGAGCTGTTCGCCGAAGACACCGCCGAGCGCGCGGTGATCGGCACCGGCGCCCCCGCGCTGACCGTCGAGGGCCCGGTCCGCGCCCTGCTCGCCTGGCTCTCCGGCCGCGCCGACGGCGACGGCCTGCGCCGCACCCCCGACACCGCCCTGCCCGCCCTGCCCCCACTGGGCTGAGCGGCCGCCAGGCGCGAAGATGACCTCGACCCTGTAGACCCGACAAGGAGCGGACGGATGACGTACCACGGAGCGGTCAAGGTCGGCGGACCGCCGGACGTGCGCGAGCTGGCGCATCTGATCATCACCAAGGTGGCGGTCGGCCCGTACGACAACAACGCCTACCTGCTGCGCTGCCGCGACACCGACGAGCAGCTGCTGATCGACGCGGCCGCGGACGCGCCGGTGCTGCTGGAGACGGTCGGCGAGAACCTGGCCACCGTGGTCACCACGCACCGGCACCGCGACCACTGGAGCGCGCTGGCCGAGGTGGTCGCCGCCACCGGCGCGCGCACCGCGGCCGGCGAGCACGACGCCGAGGGCATCGAGGTGCCCACCGCGCTGCCGCTCGCGGACGGCGACACCCTCGCGGTGGGCCGCTGCGCGCTGACCGTCCGGCACCTGGTCGGCCACACGCCCGGGGCGATCGTGCTGGTCTACGACGACCCGCAGGGCCACCCGCACGTCTTCACCGGGGACTGCCTCTTCCCCGGCGGGGTCGGCAACACCTGGGGCGACAAGGAGGCCTTCGCGAGCCTCTTCCGGGACGTCAACGAGAAGATCTTCGACGCCCTGCCCGACGAGGCCTGGGTCTACCCCGGCCACGGCAACGACACCACCCTCGGCGCCGAGCGCCCGCACCTGCCCGAGTGGCGCGAGCGCGGCTGGTGACTTCCGCTCCCCGCCCCTGAGCTTGTTGCTCAGGGGCGGGGATTCCTACCACGGTCATCCGACCGTCTCGGTGGGTTCCTGCTTCAATGCGCTGCGCCGGGAAGGCCCCGGTCTTACCTGCGCTCCACAGGCTGTCACCGCCAGTCCGGCGGCCTTGGCGACGTTGACCGCCGCGTTCACGTCCCGGTCGAGGACGGTCCCGCACGCCCTGCACATCCATTCGCGGACGTGCAGGGGTTTGGGGCCGTCCTTGACACCACAATGCGAGCAGACCTGCGAGGTCGGCTCGAAGCGGCCGATACGCAGAAAGGCGCGCCCGTACCGGGTGGCCTTGTATTCCAACATGGCGACGAACGCCGACCAGCCGGCATCGTGAATCGACTTGGCCATCCGGGTACGGGCCAACCCCTTGACCGCCAGGTCTTCCACGGCGATCGCTTGGTTCTCGCGGACCAGCCGAGTGGAGAGCTGGTGGTGGAACTCGCGCCGCTGGTCGGCCACCCGCGCGTGCGCGCGGGCCACCTTGGCACGGGCCTTCTCCCGGTTCTTGCTGCCCTTGGCCTTGCGGGACAGGGCTTGCTGTGCACGCTTGAGCTTCTTCTCGGCCCGGCGCAGCGCCTTCGGGCTGTCGATCTTCGTGCCATTGGAGAGGACGACAAAGTGGGTCAGGCCCAGGTCGATGCCGACCTGGCCTCTGGTTGCAGGCATCCGGGAAAGGTCGCGCACGGGGTCGGTCTCGATGACGAAACTGGCGAAGTACCGCCCTGAAGAATCCTTGACCACTGTGACCGTGGACGGCACTGACGGCAGGGTGCGAGACCACTTGACCCGCACGTCGCCAATCTTCGGCAACGACAGGTCACCACCGGACGTGATCCTCCACCGGGCGTTGGAGGTGAATCGCACGGCCTGCCGGTTGTCCTTGCGGGACTTGAAACGGGGAGCGCCCATGCGCGGGCGACGGCCCTTCAATCCGTCGAAGAAGTTCCGGTAGGCGGCGTCCAGATCCCGCAATGACTGTTGCAGCACCACAGCCGAGACCTCCCCGAGCCAGGCCCGTTCGGTGGTCTTCTTCGCCTCGGTGATCAGCGCCTTCGACAGGTCGCCGGTCTTCGGGAATGGTCCGCCTACAGCGCGGGCGGTCTCACGGGCCCGAAGAGCATCGTTGTAGACCACCCGCGCACACCCGAACGCTTTCGCCAACGCCTCGCGCTGAGGCCCGTTCGGATACAGGCGGAATGAGTACCGGAGCTGCATGTGAACACCCCTTTCGCCTGTACGTTGATCAGCCTGGCACACAACACTGACAACAACTCCGCCCCTCTGGGACGGTAGGTCAGAGCCGCGTCGCACCCCATGCACCACGATGAGATCCGGTAGCACGCGCCTGGCTGGTCGGCTTGTGGGGCCGACCCGCCAGGCGATCAACGACCTCCGTACGGCAGATGGCGCGACCTGAGACCGCCCGCGCGTTGCCCACCGCACCCGACGTGATCAGCGATCGTGTCCGAATGGCCGTTGAGCGGCCCGCAGTAGACGCCACGACCGTACTCACCGCACACCACGCAGTAGCCGATGGTCTCGCCGGACTCGGCCGCAGGATCACCAATCGCGTTCATCTCACCTCCCCTGACAGGTGCCGCGCGCAGAAGCATTCGGGCTCCATACACAGGCACACCAGGGCGGCGGCTCCCGACTCATCCCGAATGCCGCCGGGACAGGCCCAGTGCGCATCCAACTGGCACTCGGCACTGACGTAGCACCCAGCCTTGCCGACGTCGCAGCGGACTACGATGCCGACCAGCGAGTCCGACCGACGGGCGGCGGCAGCGGTCACGACCAAGCCCCCACGTCGATCATGTTGAAGTCCTCCAGTTCGACCCAGACGATGACCTCGCCCGTGGCATCGGTGGAGCCCCACTCGCAGCCCGACCGAAGGATGGCGAGCACCTCGGTCCATTGCGTCGATGACGTGTCGGCCGGCGCGGTCGTCGAGAGCCGGACACGGCCGGCCTTACCCCTGGCGATTCGCACGGGAGCCCCCGCGGCCTGACCGAGGGTGGCCTTGAGCAGGCTCGTACGCATGCTGATCTGCACCGACGCTCCCCTCTATCGGAACAGTGAAATCGTATCGATAGGGTAGCGCCAAGAGCGTTACGGTGTGAGCCGCAACGCACCATTCGGAGCGAGGAGGCCGAGGCGTGAGCGACACACCCTCTTACCTGCACGTCGCGGACGCCCTGCGCGGCCACATCGCCTCCCGGAGGCTTCGGCCGGGCGATCGAATGCCGTCCATCAGTGCGCTCCAGCGCGAGCACAAAGTCTCGACGGGCGTGATCCAGCGGGCCTATGCCGTGCTGATCGACGAAGGGCTCGTGCTCGCGCGCCCGGGCGCCGGCTACTACGTCAAGTCCCAGGAGCCACTGGCCGCCCTGGTCCGGCGCCAGCGCGTGGCACCCGGCGACGGCTCGCCGACCGGGGCCACCCTCGCGCGGCAAGGCGTGGCCGGCACGTGGCGGCACGAGTCGCAGCCTCGTGCCGCCGACAACCGGATCGCGGACCGGCTGGAGATCCAGCCCGGCGATCCGGTGATGCACACCAGCTACACCTACCTGGCCGACGGCGAGCCCGCCCAGCTCGCCGAGAGCTGGGAGCCCATGGCGATCACCGGCGGCAGCCTGATCGTCCTGCCGGAGGCCGGCCCGCACGCCGGTATCGGGGTCGCCGATCGCATGGCGCTCATCGGCATCGAAGTCGGCACTCCGGTCGAGCGGGTCACCGCCCGCCAGGCGACGCGGTCCGAGGCCCAGAACCTCGGCGTCGCGCCAGCCGTGCCCGTCCTGGCGATCGAGCGCACCTACTACGACCAGGCCACCGGCCGGCCGGTCGAGACCGCCGACATCGTGCTGCTCGGCTCACGCTGGATCGCCGAGTACGGTCAGCGCCCGTAACCCACAGGGCATCGGCGCCGGACGCGAAAGGGCGGGCCCGCGACCGCTGCTCGGTCGCGGGGCCCCCCCCGGCGGGGGGGGGGCCCCCCCCAGGCGGCCAGCAAAAACGGCGCCGCGCGCGCCGACCGCGCCGCCCCGGCGG
>NZ_JBHYUU010000018.1:62150-76110 GCF_042749955.1 Kitasatospora sp. NPDC059462
CCGCCTCTCCCCCCTCTCGCGCCCCCCCCCCCCCCCCCCCGCTGCCGGGCCCCCGGCGCTCTCGGGGGGGCCGCGCCCGCGGGGGGGGGGGGGGGGCCCGCCCGGTACGGGGGGAGGCCTCCCGTCAGGCGTCCAGCTTCTGCGGCTCGTCGCGCTCGTCCGGCTCGGCCAGGGCGGCCCGCTTGGAGGCCATCAGGCTGGTGACGGTGGTGACCCCGAGGACGACCACGATGAAGCCCAGCGAGAACGGGATGCCGATCTCCGGCACGTGCACGCCCTGCTCGTGCAGCGCGTGCAGCACCAGCTTCACGCCGATGAAGCCGAGGATCACCGACAGGCCGTACGAGAGGTGGACCAGCTTCTTCAGCAGGCCGCCGATCAGGAAGTACAGCTGGCGCAGGCCCATCAGGGCGAAGGCGTTGGCGGTGAAGACGATGTACGGGTCCTGGGTCAGACCGAAGATCGCCGGGATCGAGTCCAGCGCGAACAGGACGTCGGTGGTGCCGATCGCCAGCATGACGATCAGCATCGGCGTCATCAGCCGGCGGCCGTTCTCCCGGATGAAGAGCTTGGTGCCGTGGTACTTGTCGGTCGACGGGAAGCGCTTCTCGATCGACTTGAGGAGGCGGTTCTCCTCGAACTCCTCGTCCTCCTCGTCGGCCCGCGCCTCCTTGATCAGCTTCCACGCCGTCCAGATCAGGAAGCCGCCGAAGATGAAGAAGACCCAGGAGAACTGGGCGACCAGCGCGGCGCCGCCGGCGATGAAGACCGCGCGCAGCACCAGGGCGATGATCACACCGAACATCAGCACGCGCTGCTGGTAGATCCTGGGCACCGCGAACTTGCCCATGATCAGGATGAAGACGAAGAGGTTGTCGACGCTGAGCGACTTCTCGGTGATGTAGCCGGCGAAGAACTCACCGGCGGGCGTCGCGCCGGAGTGCCACCAGAGGAAACCGCCGAAGATCGCCGCCAGCACGATCCAGACGGTCGTCCAGATGCCGGCTTCCTTGATCGACACCTCGTGCGGCTTGCGGCCGCCGATGAAGAAATCGGCGGTGATCAGGGCCAGCAGCACCACAATGGTGCCGACCCAGAGGCTTACGGAAACGTCCACTACTGCTCCTCCGGCAGGTAGGCGAGACAGTCATCGTCACTGCCGGAGGTCTCTTCCGCCCGTCGGGCGCGCGACGGCGCACCCGCGGACCAGCGCCCCGGGGCACCGCGACGGGCGCCCGTGATGACGGGGACGGCTGCGTGGGAATACTCCCCTCCGCTGCAAAAAGGGTAACAGCATCCCCAAAGAAAGGTAAAGAAGGTAAAGACCCGTCAGGTCCCCGCCGGTCAGAGGTAGGGCTCGATGGCCGGCAGCAGGTCCTGGAACGTCCGCCCCTTGGCCGGGGCGCCGATCGCCTGCATCTCCCAGCCGCCGTTGCCGTCGCGGAACACCTTCGCCATGATCTGGCCGGTGTGCGGGCCGCCGCCGGTCAGCTCGTAGCGGGCCAGTTCCAGCCCGGTCGACTCGTCCACCAGCCGGCAGTGCGCGTTCTGCACCTCCGCGAAGGTCTGCCCGGTGTAGGAGCTGACCGTGAACACCACCTGGGTGATCTGCGGCGGCACGTGCGCCAGGTCCACCAGGATCGACTCGTCGTCCTCCCCCGCCCCCGCGCCGCCGACCAGGTTGTCCCCGGTGTGCCGGACGGAGCCGTCGGCGCTCTCCAGGTGCTGGAAGAACACCACGTCGGAGGGGGTCCGCTCGGCGTACAGCAGCGCCGAGGCGTCCAGGTCGATCTGCCTGGTCCGGCTGCCGAACAGGCCCCGCCGGGGCGCCGCCTTCCAGCCCAGGCCCATCCGGACCACGGTGAGCGTCTCCCCCGGCCCCTTCTGCAGACTGACCCGCTGGCCCTTGGCAAGGTTCACCGACACGGCGCATGTCCTCTCTGCCCGGCCGCGCGGGAACGCCGCGCCGGCTCCACGGTGGAACACCCCGTTGCCGTCCCCCGGCTGAGGCCCCCTCTTCCGGCCACCCTGTCCCCGGGCGGCCACCGCAGGCCAGCCTAGGGCCTGCGGTCGAACGCGCTGCCCGCCCTGTACCCGTTTGTGGCAGGGCTGAGACACCGCCGGGCTTGACCGGGGACGGAACCGGCCACGCCCGGCGGAGGGTCGCCGGGGGGAGGTCAGGCGATACCGGCCTCGCGCATCTGCCGCAGTTCCTTCTTCAGCTCCTTGACCTCGTCGCGCAGCCGGGCCGCCACCTCGAACTGGAGGTCCACCGCGGCGGCGTGCATCCGGTCCGTCATCGACTGGATCAGCTCGGCCAGCTCGGCCGCCGGCAGCGACTTCGCCGGCTTGCGCTCGGCCCCCAGCGCCGGCACCGGGGCCTTGCCGCCCTTCGCGCCGCCCGCGCCCCGGTAGCCGGTGGACAGCAGCTCGCCGGTGTCCACGTCCTCGCGGGCCAGGGTGTCCAGGATGTCGCCGATCTTCTTGCGCAGCGGCTGCGGGTCGATCCCGTGCTCCTTGTTGTACGCCTGCTGCACGGCCCGGCGGCGGTTGGTCTCCTCGATGGCCTTCTCCATCGCCGGGGTGATCCGGTCCGCGTACATGTGGACCTGGCCGGAGACGTTACGGGCGGCACGGCCGATGGTCTGGATCAGCGAGGTGCCGGAGCGCAGGAAGCCCTCCTTGTCCGCGTCCAGGATCGCCACCAGGGAGACCTCCGGGAGGTCCAGGCCCTCACGGAGCAGGTTGATGCCGACCAGCACGTCGTACTCGCCGGCGCGCAGCTCGCGCAGCAGCTCCACCCGGCGCAGCGTGTCAATGTCGCTGTGCAGGTACCGCACCCGGATGTCCAGGCCGAGCATGTAGTCGGTGAGGTCCTCGGCCATCTTCTTGGTGAGCGTGGTGACCAGGACGCGCTCGTCCTTCTCCACCCGCTTGCGGACCTCGTGCACCAGGTCGTCGATCTGGCCCTCGGTCGGCTTGACGATCACCTCGGGGTCGATCAGGCCGGTCGGACGGATGATCTGCTCGACCTGGCCGTCGCCCCGGGAGAGCTCGTACGGGCCCGGGGTCGCCGACAGGTAGACGGTCTGGCCGATCCGCTCCAGGAACTCCTCCCACTTCAGCGGGCGGTTGTCCATCGCCGACGGCAGCCGGAAGCCGTGCTCGACCAGGGTGCGCTTGCGCGAGGCGTCGCCCTCGTACATCGCGCCGATCTGCGGGACGGTGACGTGCGACTCGTCGATGACCAGGAGGAAGTCGTCGGGGAAGTAGTCCAGCAGGGTGTTCGGCGGGGAGCCGGGCTCGCGGCCGTCGAAGTGCATCGAGTAGTTCTCCACGCCGGAGCAGGTGCCGATCTGGCGGAGCATCTCGATGTCGTAGGTGGTGCGCATCCGCAGCCGCTGGGCCTCCAGCAGCTTGCCCTGCTTCTCCAGCCGGGCGAGGGTCTCCTCCAGCTCCTTCTCGATGTCGTTGACCGCGCGCTCCATCCGCTCCGGGCCCGCCACGTAGTGCGAGGCCGGGAAGACGTGGACCGACTCGTCCTGGCTGATGATCTCGCCGGTGAGCGGGTGCAGCGTGTACAGCGCCTCGATCTCGTCGCCGAACATCTCGATCCGGACGGCCAGCTCCTCGTAGACCGGGAAGATCTCGATGGTGTCGCCGCGCACCCGGAAGGTGCCGCGGGTGAAGGCGAGGTCGTTGCGGGTGTACTGGATGTCGACGAAGCGCCGCAGCAGGACGTCCCGGTCGATCTCCTCGCCGACCTTCAGCCGCACCATCCGGTCCACGTACTCCTGCGGCGTGCCGAGGCCGTAGATGCAGGAGACGGACGCGACCACGATCACGTCCCGGCGGGTGAGCAGCGAGTTGGTCGCCGAGTGGCGCAGCCGCTCGACCTCCTCGTTGATCGAGGAGTCCTTCTCGATGTAGGTGTCCGTCTGCGGGACGTACGCCTCGGGCTGGTAGTAGTCGTAGTACGAGACGAAGTACTCGACTGCGTTGTTCGGCAGCAGCTCGCGGAACTCGTTGGCCAGCTGCGCGGCCAGCGTCTTGTTCGGCGCCATCACCAGGGTGGGCCGCTGCAGCTTCTCGATCATCCAGGCCGTGGTGGCCGACTTGCCGGTACCGGTGGCACCGAGCAGGACGACGTCCTTCTCCCCGCCCCGGATCCGCCGCTCCAGCTCCGCGATCGCCGCCGGCTGGTCACCGTTGGGCTGGTAGGGACTGACGACCTCGAAGGGCGCCACTGACCGCTCAATACTCGTGATGGGTCGCACGCCTCCACCGTACGACCCACCACCGACAACCGGGACCGGAACCGGGCACCCCCGGCTCAGGCCGCGTGGGCCTCGAAGCTGATGGCGGGCTCGCCGGCCGGGTCGATCCGGACCGCCGAGTCGAACGCGGCGGCCAGCCGCTCGATCAGCGGCAGGGTGGGATCGACCCCGCTCTCCTCGATGCTCTCGACGGTCTCCTCGTCCAGCCCCGCCCGCCCGGCCAGCTCGGCCGGCGTCCATCCGAGCGCCGAACGACGGGCGTACACGGCCTCGGCCAGCGCCATCCGCCGCCCGGCCGCGCGGTACTCCTCGGTCTCCCGGTGCTCCGGCGGCACGACCCAGCGGGTGTGGTAGCCGCTGCTCATCGCTCCTCCTCGTCCCTGTCGTGGACCTGGTGGCCGTCGGCGGCCCCGTGCCCGTTCTCGCAGACCTTCTGAGCCCGGTGCGCCCGACCCACCTCGTCGGTCTCGCGGCTCCTAGTCTTGCGGAAGACCGTCAGCAGCACAGCCCGCCGGCCGGGGGCGAGCCAGTACGTGACCCGCATCGGCCCGATGCGCAGCTCCCGCAGCGGGCCGCCGAGGTGGCTCGCCAGCGGGAACCGCAGCAGTTCGCCGTCCTCGGCCAGCCGGTCGGCGGCGCGTTCGGCCGCCCGGTACTCGGCGGTCGAGCAGGTGCGCAGCCACGCGCGCACCTCGGGCTCGATCTCGATCGTCCAGGCGGCCTGGTCCCCGGTCATGTTCTCCCCTCTCCGCTCCCCCTCCCCACGGAGAGCAACGCCCGACCGGGGCGCGGGTCACGCCCTCAGTTCCTGGCGCTGTCCCGGGCGAGGGCGACGAGGCGGGAGATGGCGCGGAGGTACTTCTTGCGGTAGCCGCCGCGGAGCATCTCCTCGGGGAAGACCTGGTCGAAGGGGAGGCCGGAGGCGGTGACGGGGAGTTCGCGGTCGTACATGCGGTCGGCGAGGACGACCAGGCGCAGGGCGGTGGACTGGTCGTCGACCCGGTGCACGCCCCGCAGGCAGACGGCGGTGACGTCGTCCAGCAGGGCGCCGTAGCGGCTGGGGTGGACGGCGGAGAGGTGGGCGAGCAGGGCGTCGAAGTCGTCGAGGGAGGCGCCCGGGGTGCGGGCGGCGACGGCGTCGACCTCGGTGGCCGGGTAGGGCGGCGGGGCGTCCGGCAGGCCGCGGTGGCGGTAGTCCTGGCCGTCGATCCGCATCGGGCGGAAGTGCGCGGACAGGCCCTGGATCTCGCGGAGGAAGTCGGCGGCGGCGAAGCGGCCCTCGCCGAGCTTCTCGGGCAGGGTGTTGGAGGTGGCGCAGAGCTTGACGCCGTTCTCCACCAGGCGGCCGAGCAGGGTGGAGACCAGGACGGTGTCGCCCGGGTCGTCGAGCTCGAACTCGTCGATGCAGAGCAGCGTGTGCCCGGACAGGGTCTGCACGGCCTGCTGGAAGCCGAGCGCGCCGACCAGGTTGGTCAGCTCGACGAAGGTGCCGAAGGCCTTGGGGCCGGGGGCGGCGTGCCAGAGCGAGGCGAGCAGGTGGGTCTTGCCGACGCCGTAGCCGCCGTCCAGGTAGATGCCGGCCGGGCCGGCCGGGGCCGGGGCGCTGCGGCGGAACCAGCTGCGCTTGGGCGCCGAACCGTTTCCGCTGTTGAGCGTGCCGGCGAACTGCTCCAGGACCTGCACGGCCTCGTACTGGCTGGGCTGGGACTGGTCCGGGATGTACGTCCCGAAGCTCACGTCGGAGAAGCGCGGCGGCGGCACCATCTCGGCGACCAGGCGCTCGGCGGGGACGACGGGACGCCGGGAGGTGAGGGCTATCGGCGCGGTCGCGGTGGCGGGGCGGGAAGCTGCGGGCACGGTGATAAAGGGTACGCCTGCCCGGACGGGCCCCGGGACCTGCACCCGGTGGAACACTGGGGGCATGCAACAGCTGATCAGCCCGGTGGCGGAGACCTTCGACGATCCGAGTTCGCTGGCGGCGCTCGCCGCCGTCTACGCCTACCCCGGACAGGTGGACCGGGGACGGCCCTGGCTGCGGGCCAACATGGTGGCGGGGCTGGACGGCGGGGCCCGGCTGGACGGGCTCTCCGAGGGCCTCTCCGGCGACGCCGACAAGCGGATCTTCGGTGTGCTGCGGGCGCTGTCGGACGTGGTGCTGGTGGGCGCCGAGACGGTGCGGGCCGAGGGCTACCGGCCGGCCCGGGCGCGGGCCGACTTCGCCGGGGCGCGCCGGGCGGCCGGGCAGGCTCCGGCGCCCGCGATCGCGGTGGTCAGCCGCTCGCTCGGGCTGGACCTCTCGGCGCCGCTGTTCACCGAGCCGCTGGTGCGCACGGTGGTGATCACCACCGAGGACGCGCCGGTGCGCAGCCTGGCGGCGGTCACCGAGGTGGCCGACGTGATCGCGGTGGGCCGGGGCACGGTGGACCTGCGGGCGGCGGTCGCGGCGCTGGCCGACCGGGGCTGGACCCGGCTGCTGACCGAGGGCGGGCCCCGGCTGCTGGGGCAGCTGGCCGCCGAGGACCTGCTGGACGAGCTGTGCCTGTCGCTGGCGCCGCTGCTCACGGGCGGCGACGCGCCGCGCATCCTGCACGACGCGCGGATGCCCGACGTGCAGCGGATGCGGCTGGTCTCATTGATCGAGGAGAAAGGATTCCTCTTCACCCGCTACCTGCGTCCGACCGCCCCCTGACCTGCGGAACGTGATCCAGCTCCCACTCCGGGCGTCCCCCCGCGTGGCCCGTGTGCCGGGTGGGGAGCGTGCGGAAAGCTTCCGCCGGGCAGTATGGGAAGCGAAGCCGGAGCCCGGGGGCCGGCGACTGGAAGGGACTCACGTGTTCAAGACGGTACTGATGATCGAGAAGGCGCTCTCCGACGCGGACGTGGAGCTCGTCACCACGCTCCACAGTGAGGAGAAGGTGTCCTTCGTCGTCCTGATGCAGCCGCGCGGCAAGCAGGACGAGCTGCTGCGGGCGCTGGACGACGTCGCCCTCGGCCACCTGGACAAGGTGGTGCGCGAGCACGACGAGTCCGAGAGCGGGCCGACGCTCGCCACCGAGTCGCTGGAGCACAGCCTGCGCCACCTGCGGCAGGCCGGGGCCGAGGCGGTCGGCGAGCTGGTCGAGGAGAAGCCGCTGGACCGGCTGCGCGCCGTGGTCGAGGAGCACCAGGCCGACGAGGTGGTGGTGCTCACCTCCCCGCACTTCGTGGAGGAGTTCTTCCACCGCGACTGGGCCTCCCAGGCCCGCCACAAGGTGGGTGTCCCGGTGCTGCGGCTGTTCGCCAGCGACTCCTGAGGAAGGCCCGACGTGGTGCAGAATCGTCCTTGCGGTCCGGCCGCGAGGACGATGCGCACGTCGTCCGCCCTCCCCTGATCCCCGCCCGTACGGAGCCCCGCCTTGAACGACGCCGCGCACGACCTGCACGCCCCGCACTTCATCGGCATCGGCGGCGCCGGGATGTCCGGTCTGGCGAAGATCCTCGCGGTGCGCGGGGCCAGCGTCTCCGGCAGTGACGCCAAGGAGTCCGAGACCGTCCGCGCGCTGCGCGCCCTCGGGGCCAGCGTGCACATCGGGCACGCCGCCGAGCACGTGCCGGACGGCGCGAGCAGCATCGTCGTCTCCAGCGCCATCCGCGCCGACAACCCGGAGCTGGCCGCCGCCCGCGAGCGCGGCATCCCGGTGGTGCACCGCTCCGACGCGCTCGCCGCGCTGATGGGCGGGCGCCGGGCGCTGGCCGTGGCCGGCACCCACGGCAAGACCACCACCACCAGCATGCTCGCGGTCGCCCTCGGCGAGCTGGGCCTGGAGCCGTCCTACGCGATCGGCGGCGACCTCGACGCGCCGGGCTCCAACGCCCACCACGGCGCCGGCGAGATCTTCGTCGCCGAGGCCGACGAGAGCGACCGCAGCTTCCACAAGTACGCGCCCGAGGTGGCGATCGTGCTCAACGTGGAGCTGGACCACCACGCCAACTACGCCTCGATCGACGAGATCCACGAGTCCTTCGAGACCTTCGTCGGCCGGATCGTGCCCGGCGGCACCCTGGTCGTCTCCGCCGACCACGACGGCGCCCGCGAGCTGACCGCCCGGGTGGCCGGCCGCGCCGGTCTGAACGTGGTCACCGTCGGCGCCGCCGAGGACGCCGACCTGCGCGTCCTGTCGGTCGTCCCGCGCGGCATGACCAGCGAGGTCACCGTGCTGCTGGACGGCGAGGAGCTGACCTTCACCGTCTCGGTGCCCGGCCGGCACTACGCCCACAACGCGGTCGCCGCGCTGGCCGCCGGCGTGGCGCTGGGCGTCCCCGCCGCCGACCTGGCCAAGGCACTCGGCGCCTACACCGGGGTGCGCCGCCGGCTCCAGCTCAAGGGCGAGGCGGGCGGCGTCCAGGTGATCGACTCCTACGCCCACCACCCGACCGAGATGACCGCCGACCTGGAGGCGATCCGGGAGGCCACCGGGGGGCGGGTCCTGGTCGTCTTCCAGCCGCACCTGTTCAGCCGCACCCAGCAGCTCGCCGAGGAGATGGGCGCCGCGCTGGCGCTGGCCGACGCCTCCGTGGTGCTCGACATCTACCCGGCCCGCGAGGACCCGATCCCCGGGGTGACCAGCGAGCTGATCATCGACGCGGCCCGCCGCGCCGGTGCCGAGGTCACCGCCGAGCACGACTTCGCCGCCGCCCCCGCGGTGCTGGCCGGCCTGGCCCGTCCGGGCGACCTGCTGCTCACCATGGGCGCCGGTGACGTCACCAACCTGGGCCCGGAAATCCTCGGGCACCTCGCGAACGTTGCCACCAACGTCTGAGTCCCCCGACCGGGAGCCGTCATGAGCTACGAGATCGAGAAGACCGACGCCGAGTGGCGCGCCCAGCTCACCCCGGAGGAGTACCACGTCCTCCGGGAGGCCGGGACCGAGCGCCCGTTCGTCGGCGAGTACACCGACACCAAGACCGTCGGCGTCTACGCCTGCCGGGCCTGCGGCACCGAACTGTTCAGCTCGGAGACCAAGTTCGACAGCCACTGCGGCTGGCCGTCCTACTACGCGCCGCTGGCCGGGGACCGCGTCCAGTACATCGAGGACACCTCGCTCGGCATGCGCCGGGTCGAGGTCCGCTGCGCCCGCTGCGGAGGCCACCTGGGCCACGTCTTCGAGGGCGAGGGCTACGGCACGCCGACCGACCAGCGCTACTGCATCAACTCGATCTCGCTCACGCTGAGGCCGGCGGAGTGACGAGGAGCGCGTGAGCGGCCCGGGCACCCGAGCAGGGGTGCCCGGGCCTTCGGCTATCCGGGGACCGGGGTGAAGCGGACCGGGAGGCGGACCAGGGCGCGGTGGAAGGGGCCGGGGCGCCAGTGCAGGGCGTCGGCGGGCTCGGCGAGGTCGAGGTCGCCGATCCGGCTGGTCAGCTGCTCGATCGCGGTGATCGCGATCAGCAGGGCCGGGTCACGGGCTGGGCAGGCGTGCGGGCCGGCCGCCCAGGCCAGGTGGGCGGACTCGCCGCTGCGCACGCCGGCGGTGTCCGCGCCGTCGGCGGGCGGGGCGGCCTGGGAGTTGGCGGCCGCGTAGGAGACCAGGACCAGCGAGCCCGCCGGGATCGCGCGGCCGTGGAAGGTGACGTCGACCCGCGGGTAGTGGGCGGAGAGGTTGGCGAGCGGCGGCTCGTGCCAGAGCACCTCGTCGATCGCCTGATGCGCCGTCATCGCCCCGCCGAACAGCGAGCCGGCGTAGCGGGCGTCGGTGAGCAGGCGCAGCAGGGCGTTGCCGATGAGGTTGGTGGTCGGCTCGTTGCCGGCGATCATGGTCAGGGTGATCTGCCGGACCACCTCGTCGTTGTCCAGCCCCGCCGGGTGGGTGAGGAACCACGAGGTCAGGTCGTGCCGGGGGCGCTCGCGGCGCTCGGCGACCATGGCGGTGACCACCTCGACGAGGTCCGTGTACGCGGCCACTGCCTGCCGGGTGGACTCGATCGAGCCGACGATGCCGGCCACCAGGCGTTCCCGGTGCTCCTCGGGCACGCCGAAGCCGGTGGTGAGGACGTGGACGGGCAGCCGGCGGGCGTAGTCGGCGATGAGGTCGGCGGAGCCGCTCCGCGCGAAGGCGTCGATCAGCCGGTGGGCGACCTCGGCGACCCGGCGCTGCAGCTGGTGCGGCTCCAGCAGCGCCAGGCCGTCGGTGATCACCTGCCGGTAGCGGGCGTGCGTGGCGCCGTCGCTGAACAGGGCGGTCGGCCGGTAGCCGAGCACCGGCAGCAGCGGGGAGTCCGCCGGGACGGTCCGCTGCCAGGCGCGGGAGTCCTTGGAGAAGGTGTCGGTGTCGCGCAGCAGGTCGAGGGCGGCCTGGTAGTCGGTGACCAGCAGGGCCGCGACGCCGGGGGCGATCTCCACCTCGGCGACCGGGCCCTGCCGGCGCAGCCGCTCGTAGACGGCCTGCGGGTCGGCGGCGAAGGCGGGCCCGTGCAGGGCGGCCGGGGGGTGCGCGGCCGGGGGGTGTGCGGTCGAGGGGTGTGCGGGGGTGGTGGTCATGGCAGCTCCGGGGCGGAGGCGGGGAGGCCGTGCAGGACGTGCTCGGTGAGCGCGATCAGGGCGTCCAGGCTGGAGCCGCGCTCCCGGGCGTCGCAGAGCACCAGCGGGGTGCTCGGGTGCAGGTCGAGGTGGCTGCGCAGGACGGCGGCCGGGTGGACCGGCGAGTCGGGGAAGCGGTTGACCGCGACCGCGTAGGGCAGTCCCTGTTCCTCGACCATGTCCATGATCTCGAAGGAGTCGGCGAGCCGGCGGGTGTCCGCCAGTACGAGGGCGCCGATGGCGCCGCGCGCGATGTCCTGCCAGAGCGGGAAGAACCGCCGCTGGCCGGGGGTGCCGAACATGTAGAGCACCACCTCGCCGGGCAGGGTGAGCCGGCCGAAGTCGACGGCGACCGTGGTGGTGGTCTTGCCGGGCAGCCCGGCGACGTCGTCGACGGGCGCGCCGGTCTCGGTCATCGCCTCCTCGGTGTGCAGGGTCGGGATCTCCGAGAGGGTCCGGATGAAGGTGGTCTTGCCGACCCCGAACGGGCCGGCGACCACCAGCTTCATCAGGGTCTGTTCGGGGTCGGGCAGGTAGCCCACCCGGTCCGGCCGCCCCGGACCGGGCGGATTACCGGAGAGTGCGGAGTCCAACGAGGAGCCTCTCGACGAGGGAGCGGTCGGTCTGCTGGGCGCGGGGGATCGGCGCGCGGGCGCGCAGGCAGCCCGCCTCGACCAGATCGGCCGCGAGGAAGACCGTGGCGCTGACCGGCAGCCGCAGGTGCGCGGCGGCCTCCACCACGGTGAGCGCGCCGGGTCGTAAGAGGTCCCAGAGCCGGCGGTGCTCCGCCTCCAGCTCGGCGAGCGCGGACGGCTGCCCGTCACCGGTCACGAACAGCACGGTGAGCCGTTCGAAGCCGTCGCCGCCCGGGCGGGTCCGGCCGCCGGTGGCCAGGTAGGCGGGCACCATCCGCCTGCGGGGGGTGGCGGTCATGACCGGGCGGGGGCGTCCTGCCGCCTGGCCGGGCTCGCCAGTGCCCGGCCCAGCGCGGCGACCTGGACCTGCATCTGGTAGGCGACGTTGCCGAGCTGGGCGTCGGGGGTGGTGAACACCGCGAGCGAGGTGTTCTCGCCGGCCGGGACGACGACCGCGAAGCCCAGCTCGGACTCGACGACGGTCTGCGCCAGCCGGGGCTGCTCGGCGTCGGTGAAGGCGGTGGTGAACGCCCGGGCGGCGGCGTGCACGGTGGCGGTCATCGCGGCGACCCGCTCGGCCGAGGCGCGGGCGAGGCCGTCCGAGGCGGCCTCCACCAGGCCGTCGCCGGTGGCGACCACCGCGTGCACCACGCCCGGCAGTTCCAGGAGCGGGGTCAGCACCCAGGCGATCCCGTCGGTCTCGGACGGGCTGGGCGTGGTGCTGGTGGGGCTGGGCGTGCTGCTCACAGCGCGGCTCCTCAGGGGGTCTGGGTGGTGCGGCGGCCGGACGCGTCCGCGGAGCCGGCGCCGGTGCGGGCGGCGTCGGGGCGGGGCGGGGCCGCCCGGTCGGCGCCGGTGGGACCGGTCGCCGCGGGGGACGGGGGGCGGGGGCTGGGGGTGGTGCCGGCCTCGTGGCCGGCCTCGTGGCCGGCCGGCGTGCCGGCGGGGGCGCCGGGCTCGGTGCCGCTGTCGCCGCCGGTGCGGGCGCCGGTGGCCTCCGCGACGGCGACCCGGCCGGAGTCGGTGCCGTGCTGGAGCGCCTGCCAGCGGGCGGCGGCCTGCTCGGGCGTCCGCACCGGCCGGACGGCGGACGCGCCCGGAGCTCCGGCGGGGGTGGCCCGGGGTGACGCGGTCGGCGCCAGCGGCCGGCGACGGCGGCGGCTGGGCAGCCCGGTGCCGTCGTCCGGCGCTCCGGGGCCGTCGGGGACGGCGCGCACCGGCGGGACGGCGTGCACCGTCGGCTCCCCGGACGGGCCCGGGGTGCCCGGCGCGTCCGTCGGGTCCGTCGGGTCCGGCGCGTCCGGCACCGGCGGTACGACCCGGATGGCCGGGGCGCCGTCGCGGCCGCGGCCACCCGCCGGGCCCGGGCCGGGCGCGGAGGCGGCGCGCAGCGGCAGCGGGGTGAGCACCGAGAGCGGCTGCTCCTCGTCCACCACGGTCAGCAGCCCGGCCGGGATGCGGACCAGCGCGCGCATGCCCCCGTACGGGGAGGGCTCGACGTGACAGGAGAAGCCGTACTGCCGGGCCAGCTTGCCGACCACCGCGAACCCGGTCTTGGGCGGGTTGCCCAGTTCGGTGAGCAGGACCTCGGGCGGGCCGGCCAGCAGCCTCCGGGCCCGGCGCAGCTGGTCCTCCTCCATGCCGATGCCGCTGTCGTCGACGATCACCAGCGCGCCCCGGCCGCCCTGCTGGACGGTGACCGGGACGTCCGTCTCCGGGTGCGAGTACGCGGTGGCGTTGGCGAGCAGTTCGGCGACGGCGATGGCCACCGGTTCGGCGGCCCGGGCGACCACGGCGAGGCGGTCCTCGCGCAGGTGGTTGGCCACCTTGATGCGGGCGTAGCCGGGCACCCGGGAGAGCGCGCCGACCACCACCTCGGCGAGCGGCGAGTCGGTGCGCGCCAGGCCCGGCCAGGCCTCGCAGAGCACGGCGACGGTCTGGATGCGGCGCAGCGCGACCTCGTTGCGGAAGTCGACCTCCAGCAGCCGCGGGTCGTCGTTGTCGTGCTGGAGCTGCTGGACCAGGCTCTGGATCTGGTAGAGCAGGGTCTGGATCTTGGAGGTGGCGCCGCGCATCGCGGAGCGGGCGGCGGCGTCGACCCGCTCCCGTTCGTCGGTGACGGCGGCGGAGGCGGCGTCCAGGACGGCCTGCAGGGCCTGCACGGCGTCCGGGCCCACGGCGGTGGCGTCCAGCGGTCCGGCGATCGGGGCGTTGGGGTGGCTCAGGCGCAGGGCGGCGGCGGCCACCCGTTCGGTGGCGAGGTGGCCGATCTCGGCCAGCAGGGCGGCGGTGCGCCGCTCGGCCCCGGCGGCGCGCCGCCCCTCCCCGGCCGCCCGTTCCGCCGCCTCGGCGGCCGCCCGCTCGGACTCGGCGGCCCGGCGGGCGTCCTCGGCGGCCTGCTCCTGCGCCCGGTGGGCGCGGTCCTCGGCGGCGAGCGCGCGGTCGGCCGAGCCGCGTTCCCGGCCGGCCGCGGCGTGCGCCTCGTCCTCGGC